>DAOMZK010000009.1:0-16378 GCA_035438035.1 Cyclobacteriaceae bacterium
TACGTAGGCGGGCCGGCAGAATTGCTTTATTGGCTGCAACTGAAGAGCACTTTTGATCATTTTAGCATTCCTTTCCCTGTCTTATTGCCCAGGAATTTTGCCCTCGTGATCGACGGCCAGGTCGCACGCAAGCTCTCCAAAACCGGGTTGACCGTTGAAAATTTTTTCGAAGCCAAGAACTATCTCTTCAATCATTGGGTAAGCAAATATTCTGATCACAATCTTTCACTGGGTGAATCCCTTAAACTTCTTGAGGCACAACTCGCTGATATTCAAAAGCGGTGTGAAAATATTGACCCAACCCTGATTCGGATGGTCAGTGCCGAGGGAAAACGGCTTCAACATGCCATGGAAACCATTGAGCGGAAGATGATCCGTGCTGAAAAACGCCGCCATGCAGACAAACTCAGGCAGATAGAATTCGTCAAAGATGCACTCTTCCCCAATGGGGGCTTACAAGAGCGCACGGACAATTTTCTAAATTTCTACCAGAAAGATCCATCCTTCATTCGTAAAATAACCGAGGCATTTGATTCGTTTGATTTTCAGATGAACGTGTTAATTGAAAATGACTAAAAAGGAACTCCGGAAAATTTATTCAGAAAAGAGAACCCGTCTTTCTCCCTCGGTTTGCGAACAGTACAATCTTCAGATTTACAACTACTTTTTCGCGTCCCTTGATCTTTCGTTTATTAAAGTACTGCACACCTATCTGCCCATTAAAAAAAATAATGAACCGGATACCTGGATGATCGTGGACCGGATACGACGTGAATTTCCATGGATCCAAATTTCACTTCCCAAAGTTGGCGTGGACGGTAATCTCGAAAACTTCTACTTTGAAGGACTGCACCAATTGCAAAACAACAACTGGGGTATTCCGGAACCCCGGCAAGGCGTGCCTGCACCTGTAGAAAAAATTGACCTGGTGATTGTGCCCCTGTTGGCTTTTGATAACACCGGACACCGTGTAGGGTATGGAAAGGGATATTATGACCGGCTATTGCAGCGCTGTCGTGCCGATTGTAAAAAAATTGGAATTTCCTTTTTTGATGCTGTTGAGAAAATTGATGATGTGGATTCGCAAGATTTCCAATTAAATGTCTGTATTACGCCAAAGGGTGTCATAAGCTTTTGAACTGATCAGACTATTTTAGTTGACTTGTCCTTACTGAATTTTTGTTCGCACCATTTCTTTTTTTCCTGGCGGCCCTGGCAGCGTTTCAAAAGTCAGGCCCAGGGTTCTTAGATCTCGTTTTAATTGACCTTTTGCACAGTACGTCACCAAAATTCCCCCGAAGGCCATAGCGTCCGTGATTTTTTTCAAAATATCAATGGTCCACATGGCTGGCTGCTTCGATGGTGCAAAGGCATCGTAATACACCAGGTCAAAGGAGCCGGAAATCGGACTGGTAAGTACATCACCGTGAATTTTTTTTAATGCAAAAGATGGTGTTAGCTGAACAGTGCTATCCCATATGGCGCCATAAATTTTTGAAACCGAATCGCTTGCCCCCAAACGTACGCCGTAGTTCAATTGATGAACAATGGAATCTTCAAGCGGGAATGCTTCCCAGGATTCATAATATATCCTGTTCTTCAAAGATTGAGCGTGCAAAAGGGTAAGCAGTACATTGAGTCCTGTACCAAAACCAATTTCCAGAATCCTGAGTTCCCTGTCTCCATTTTGTTCCAACCAAAAATCCAGTCCGTTGTGAATGTAAACATGCTTTGACTCGGTAATGGCGCCATGTACGGAATGATAAGTTTCATTGAGTGCGGTATTGACGAGGGAATGAGAGCCGTCTGAGGTGGTGATCAAATTAATCAGGCTCATAAGAAGCTGGCGGATTGCAGACTTCGTCAGACTTTCGAAATCAATGCCACTGCATAGGCATTAACGCCATCCTCCCGGCCAACATATCCCAGTTTTTCGTTTGTAGTGGCTTTGATGGAGAGGTCATCCTCATCAATATTCATCAGGGGTGCCAGTACTTTTTTCATTTCAGAAATATGCGGATTGATTTTGGGGTGTTCAAGACAGATTGTACAATCCACATTCCCTACCTTCCAACCATTTACGGCCAGCATACGGGTGACTTCCTTCAGAAAGAATTTACTGTCTTTTCCCGCTAATTGGGGGTCTGTATTTGGAAAATGTGTGCCGATGTCGCGCAAACTGGCAGCCCCGAGTAAAGCATCACAAATCGCATGGATCAGCACATCAGCATCAGAATGACCCACTGCACCTTTATCCGCCATGAGGCGAATTCCACCCAGGAAAAAATCCCTGCCGGTTTCCAGGGGGTGAACATCAAAACCAAATCCAACCCTGATTTTCATATTACTTTTATTGTTTCCCTGCCTTGTAGTACATCACGCTGGCCCGCTCCTCCTTTACGATCTCATGGGACACCCTTCGGATGTCGTCAACAGATACCGCACGGATTTTTTCAGCCTCCTGATTCACAAGGTCGGGATTTCCGGACAAGGAGGAAAATGCCAGGTTCATGGCCCGGTTGATCACTTCTACTTCACCAAACTCCAGAACCGATTCCGCCTGATTTTTCACTTTCTCCAGTTCTTCTTTAGCAATTCCCTGATCAAGAATCTCTTTGACTACTATATCAACTTCTGCTTCGGACTGCTCCAGCGTTATCCCATTTTGGAGACGCCCACTGATTATCAACAATCCGGGGTCAATGGTGCCCGTTACAAATGAGGAGATGGAAGTAAATACTTCCTTCTCTTTGACCAATTTATGAAACAAACGGCTGGATTGACCACGGCTCAGCAAATCACTGAGAAGATCAACGGCATAATAATCGGGATGAAACCTGCCCGGCATGGAATAAGCTTTGTACAAAGCATCTGCCGGAACTTGCGCCTCTACATTCATTACGCGTTTAGCAGTCTGCGTCGGCTCAACCGGCAACATCCTTTTTGGTTTAGGTGAGGCTGGAATAGGTGCAAACCATTTTTCGGACAGCTTCTTAACCTGATCAAGTGTAACCTTCCCCGCCACTACCAGGATGGCATTCCCTGGCCGATAATGCTGAAAAAAGAAATCTTTCACATCCTGAAGTGTGGCCTGTTCAATATGGCTGATTTCTTTGCCAATAGTTGCCCATTGGTAGGGGTGCACTTTATAACACAGGGGGCGCAGTTTGAGCCATACATCACCATAGGGCTGATTCAAATAGCGCTGCTTGAATTCTTCCACCACTACATTACGCTGTACTTCTAAAGACTTTGGATCAAAGGACAAGCTTAACATCCTGTCGCTCTCCAGCCAGAAGCCAGTTTCAAGGTTAGATGCTGGAACCGTCAGGTAATAATTCGTAATGTCAGTGCTGGTGAATGCATTATTCTCTCCCCCCACTTTCTGCAATGGCTCGTCATAGCTGGGGATGTTAACCGATCCGCCAAACATAAGGTGTTCAAAAAGGTGTGCAAATCCTGTTTTGTCCGGTCGTTCATCACGGGAACCCACATCATACAGGATATTCATCACCGCGATATCCACTCCTGGATCTTCATGAACGAGCACAAGTAATCCGTTATCGAGTGTGAATGAGGAGTAAGGGATCATAGTTTAGGGTGCAGGATAGATTACGCAATCAGGTCGGTTAATATTTTTTTTGCCTGGACGGGATCAAGACGCGGTCCCCATTGAGCAACCACACGTGAAGAAGCCAGGGAAGCCAGCTTGCCTGCCTCCGCATAACTGTGCTTGTGGTTGATGCCATACATAAACGCGCCTGCGAACATGTCTCCGGCGCCATTGGTATCGATCGCGCGGACAGCGTAAGGTTCAATCTGGATAAACGTATCACCATCGTATATCAAAGCACCGTTAGCGCCCAGCGTAATGGCGAATCTCTTGGCCACCTGTTTCAGTTTTTCGCGCGCTTCACTGAGTGTGCTTGTCCCGGTAAAAATCATGGCTTCCTCTTCATTGCAAAACAACAGATCCACACTCGCCCCCACAATGTCTTCCATCTGTTTGGAAAAATATTTTACCATACTGGCATCCGAGAACGTAAGGGCAACATCAATTTTATTGCGTTCCGCTATTTTTTTTGTCTCTTTCATGGCCTCGAGCCCTTTCGGACTTGAAACCAGATAGCCTTCCAGATAAACGAAATTAGAATTTTTGATGGCCGCCTCATCAAGATGCGCAGGAGACAGAAAAGAACTCACACCTAAAAATGTGTTCATGGTTCTTTGCGCATCCGGTGAAGTCATCACCAGACAACGGCCCGAATGTCCCGCAGGACAGTTCTCATATTTAAGATTGGTGGATACGCCGTTGCGTTTCAGGTCATCGAGAAATATTTTCCCCAACTCATCTTGGGCAACCAGGCAGGAGTAGAATCCTTTGCCTCCAAACTGATTCAGCGCCACGACTGTATTGGCGGCCGATCCTCCACCCATCATTTTACTCCGCTTCATATCAATCGCCTTTATCAGGTGCTGCTGGCGTTTTTCATCCACCAGTGTCATTACACCTTTCTCCACTTCATTTTTTTCAAAAAAATCGTGATCTACTTCGGTGATTATATCGACAATGGCATTGCCAATACCGTAAACATCATACTGCATGGTATAAAATAAATTTAGGGTGTAAAGATACTGCAATCTGGTTACTGGTCACTGGTTTCTGGTCGCTGGAGGATGCACCAAGATTGCTCGGATAGAGGCCAGAAATAGAAGAAACTCAATCCACCAGTTACCAGCAATTAGTTGCAGTCTTTTCCAGGCAAAACAAACCAGTCGTAACATCATTTCAGATTTCACGATCCATTTCAAAGCAGGGAAATTGTATTTTGCACCACTAAATACCCACTGTTGATGACTCCCGCTCTTACACCTGTCCGTTCCTTTGAAAGGATTAATTCTGTTGATGTTTTACGCGGCGTTTCCCTTTGTGGAATTCTCTTGATGAATATTGCCGGGTTTGGCCTGGTGTTCAATGCTTACAGCGACCCAACGGTCATGGGGGGTGCCGAAGGCTGGAATCTGAAGGCATGGGTGATCAATTCCATGCTTTTCGAAGGGACCATGCGCGCGATGTTCTCCATGCTGTTTGGTGTGGGGATGGTACTGCTCACTTCACGCATGGAAGAACGGGGAGGCGGAATTGAGGTGGCCGATATCTATTATCGGAGAACACTTTGGGTAATTCTATTTGGAATTATTCATGCTTACCTCATTCTCTGGGCCGGCGAGGTACTGTTCGTATATGGCCTTTTTGGGATGTTCATTTTTCCATTCCGCAAAACGGCACCTTACAAATTGATCATCATTGCGATTGTGTTAACCCTGATTGGCGTTGGCCTCCAGGGGTACCAGTACAATAAAAACATGGAGAACTATGAAAAATTTACGCTGGCTGAAAAATATGCGAAGGGGGATTCCATCCCTGAAAAAATAAAAGAGGGGAAAGAAGCGTGGGAAGAGACAGTGAAAGGATCGAAGCCTGATGAAAAGAAAAAACAAAAAGATGTAGAGGCGATGCACCAGGGATATTTTGGGCTCGTGATGCATCTTGCTCCAATTAACCGAATGGTTCAAACCGTTTTCAATTATGATTACAACCCCTGGGATGTATTGCCCATGATGCTGTTGGGAATTGCCTTGTACCGCCTGGGCGTGATAACTGCATCACTTGGTTTCCAGGCTTACCTGGTTATGATGTTAATTGGATATGCAATCGGGCTCTCTGTCAATTATTATGAAACAACAATGGTATTGAGAGACAACTTCTCCGTGCCATCGATGCTGAAAGCAGGCTTGACTTATCCTTTCGGGAGAATTGCAATGGCTTTTGGACACATCGGCCTTGTGATGATTTTCTGCAAGTCCCACTTCCTTGTCTTTCTCAAAAAAGCGCTGGCAGCGGTCGGCAGGATGGCCCTTACAAACTACATCATGCAATCCGTGATTTGCGGAATTGTATTTACGGGGGTTGGATTCTCACTATACGGAGCACTGGAACGGCATCAACTTTACTATGTCGTATTTTCCGTTTGGCTATTCCAGCTTATTCTTAGTCCTATTTGGTTGACTTATTTTCGTTTTGGCCCTATGGAGTGGTTGTGGCGTTCCCTCACCTATAAGAAAATCCAGCCTTTTAGAAAGCAATTAGAAGATTCAGAATACCAAATGGATTAGTTGGCACGCTTGATATTGAGCGTCATTTTGTATTTCCTGGCGCGGTTCGGGTAGTCGGTAATAAATCCATCGACACCCATACCTTTCAATGCTACCATTTCCTTTTCTTCGTTTACAGTCCAGGGGATGACACGCATTTTTAAATCGTGGCAGTGTTTCACTTCCGTTCGGTTCAGCAAAGTAAATTCCGGACTGTAAATCGATGGTGTGAATCCAAGGCTCTGAATGTTCTCATCAATGGTTTTAAGATTCTCCACCAGGGCAGCCAGGCGTACCTGCGGATATTTTTCGTGCCAGTATTTCAATACCCGGAAATCAAAAGACTGAATTACCACACGGTCCATCGGTAAATACTGATCCACCAGTGCATAAACCCGATCTGAAAATTCTTCAGGACCCGGATGAAATTTATTATCCCATTCCGGTTGAGTCTTTATTTCAAGGTTATAGTCAACTTCATAGTTTGTGTAATTCTTGATATAATTCTCCATTGTGACGATGACATCCTTCAAGAGCGGCTTGGAGACTTTCATTTTCTCCTGCTCCGGAAAGCGAACATTACCGTTTGAACCACAATCCCAGGCCCTCACCTGGTCATACGTCATCTTAAAAATATTATACTTCATTTCATCCCGGGCCTTTATTGGATTTCCTTCCGGATTGAGACAAATAGAAGCGGCCATCCAGGGCTCATGGGAGATAACAATTTGACGGTCAAGGGTTATGGCAAGATCCATTTCCAGGGTGGTCACGCCGGAATCCAACGCAGTAATAAATGCCGGAATGCTGTTTTCCGGCTTAATGCCCCTGCAGCCCCGATGACCCTGCACATCAAACCGGGGAAGATAGATCTGTGAGCCTGAAGAAAGTGCCATCAAAAGAATGAGCAGTATCGGAAAAATGCGCATTCACAAAGATAAGGGATGTTACTTGCCTGTCGAACCTAAAAAGAAGAGTATAAAAATTTAATTCACGTAATGCCTACTGTCGGATCATCATCATCCTTCCTCCGCCACCGCGCCTGTCACCACCCATCGGATTAAGTTGCTTATTCAGCGAGTAGGTGAAACTAACCATGAAGTACCTTCCAAGGTTATTCGTGACCTGCTGCTGAAGATAGTTGGAAGAAGCTGACTGTGAAACGCTCAGGCTTTGATCCAGCAGGTTATTTACTCCGAATTTAATTTCGCCCGTATTGTTTTTCAGGATGAATCGTGAAAGGGACATATTCCACAAAGGGATAGTCTGGTTGTAGCTGGTGGTCTCACTGTTGTAGATGAGATAGTCGAAGCTGGTATTATATTGAAATCTCTTCAGGAAGCTTATGTTCGTTTCGGCGGAGTAGGTCTTATTGAAATATACCTGATTATTTTGTGTATTGAATTCATACTCCGTTTCCTGGTGACTCAAATTCGCACTGAGATCCAAAGTGATAATTTCCTTGAACGTAAAATTGTAGCGTGCCGTACCACCCAACGTCTTCTGCCAGGTGTAGCTTGACTGATCATTCAGCACATTGATCCCGCGCATATAGGTTGCGGATGGGCCAATGTTAAAGCGACTTTTAAACTTCTTTATCGGAAATCCAAAATTGAAGTTCCCCGTAAGGATGACATTATCTTTCACATTTACCGGCCGTGTGAGTCTTCTGAGATTGGCATCTACCGTTTGGGAATAGATGATGGCATTGGCTGTATACATCCCCGTAAGGAATGCAAAGAAATTAATGGATTTCCCAGGATCAAACGTGTTGAAGTTTAATACACCGCGATGCTGATAGGATGGCCTGAGATCAGGGTTACCCGTCGAAACATTGAGCGGGTCACTGTTGTCAATTACAGGCTGCAACTGTTGTATAGAAGGCTCATTCATTGAGGTCTCGTAATCGAAGCGAAGATGTTTGAAGCTGGTAAAATCATAATTAAAGTGCGCCACCGGCAGGAAATTTTCAAATGTTTTGTCAATGCGTGTACCATCCTTTAAAGTTCCGGTGAGGTGCGTATTCTGATAACCGATTCCTACCGAAGTATTGTATTTCTGCCGGTTCATCCTGATGTTCAAGCCCGGCCGGCTGTACACATATTGACTATTGTACTTGTTGCTCAACTGAGTATTGATGGTTTGTTGCCCGTTCTTTTCGTCATACACTACGCGATTGACCTGGTTGAGGTTGGTGCGAATATTATATGTTCCTTCAAGATATTTTCGTCCGCCGAGCGGTTCAATGTATGAGAGATTAGCGCCATAAGCCTGGTTGTCCGTGGACTGAGTATTCGTTTGGAGTATTTCCTGCGTACCTGGATTGGTATTAAAATACTGGTTGGACGATTGCAGATTCCCTTTGCTATTGGTCTGTGTCAGGCCCAACGTGAAGTTCGTTGAAAATGACCTGCCTTTTTTTGCAAATCGGTGCCGGTAAAGTAACGATGAATTAAGATTTGAGCTGGTCTGTGCATTGAAGTTCACACGGTTGCTCTCATTTTGAAGGGTCCCGTCCGTGAGTGTGGTTTGGCCAAGCGTCTGGGAGTTGGCTTCAGAATTGGAATAACTGAAATTATTGGTTGATTTTATTGAATTCGAAGAGTCCAGTTTATGATCAACATTGAGATTGACACGGTGGTTGTCGCTTTTATTGAGTTGTACACTATTTTCATCATATAAATAGCTGCTGTCATTGGGAAGATAATTTACACGATGTGTGTTCTTCGTGATGTTCTGATCCAATCGGTTATAGAAATAATTTGAAGTGAGCTGAGTGTTCTTGCTCAGGTCGCGGTTAAAATTGAATCCGCCCGCATAGTTGGTCATAATTCCATTCTGCCGGCCAGTATTCAATGGCACTGCTGATTGATTATTACCACCGATCTGCACCGTTACTGCGCCTCCACCCATCATCTGCTGAGATCCTCCGGTAAAATTCATAAAGTCTGAGATGGAGAATCCTTGTTCATTTACATTGTTTCCCATGCCCAGGAATGAAAGTTGTTTTCCTTTGCCAAACTTATTGATGCTTGCATTGGCTTGGAACCGGTCATTGTCGCCGGCTCCGGCCATCATTTTACCAAAGGCACCTTTTCTTTTTTCTTCCTTCAATTCAAGGTTGATGGTTTTCTCTTTCTGACCATCTTCAATTCCGGTGAATGCCGCCTGATCCGATTTTTTATCAAAAACCTGAACTTTGTCGATGGCGTCAGCAGGAAGATTGCGGGTGGCCAGTTTTGGATCCCGGCCAAAGAATTCGCGACCATCGACGGTGACACGCTGGACTTGTTCACCTTGTGCCGTGACCGTCCCATCGGTATCCACAGTTACTCCCGGCAATTTCTTCAACAAATCCTCGACATTGGCATTGGCCTTGGTCTTAAATGAACCCGCATTAAATTCAATGGTATCACGTTTCACGGTCACAGGTGATTTTTCACCCACGATGACAACTTCCTCCAGTTGTTTGTTGAGTGGTTCCATTTTCAGTTTCCCCACATCTACTGTTCCCGGTGTAGCCGGCATGACAAAAGGTTTGATCAGAGGGGTCAGACCTACAAAAGTTACCTTGATCTGGTAATCGCCTTTACTCACGTTTTTCATCTCAAAAACACCGCGTGCGTCGCTGACAGCAAAATTGACCAGCGTGGAGTCTTTGGGATTCATCAGCATAACGGTTGCTGAAGGCAGGGGATTGGAAAGCGTATCCATCACCTGTCCCATGACGCTGTATTTCTGCGCCATGCTGAAGGTTGAGACGATCAGTAGGTAAAAAAGTAAGTAAAATTTCTTCATGCAAATTATTAATGTCAGTCTCCGGCCGGGTTAATTTCTGATAATGATCCCGCCATTGCCCCCCATTTGTTTCATGCGTTCTTCCACAATCTTGCGATATTCGGACTGAGTAATTTTTTCACCGCCGGTTGGGATGACTAATTCTTTTTTCTTCAGCAGACGGAGGTCCACTTTCTGCGCCACGACGGTCCGCTCCGCATTGTTTACGTCAATAGCCAACACCGTTCCGGGGAGCGTATTGAATCGTTCGGGGCCAAGAAAAGGTCGGATCTTGTCCGTGTACCAGGCCGTGATTTCATTCTTGCGATTGGGTTGCGATTCATCCGTATAGTAGGCCTGTTTGCATTCATAACCGAGTATAGTTTTGGTCTCAGTGCCAAACTTCCATGGAGCAACCTTGATGGTATCGGTGATGAGATATTCTTTCCCCATAAATTCCTGCTTGGCTATCACAACCGTGGAGCTTTGATCCAGATAAACTTCCGTATTCGGTGCCCGCATATTTATTCTTACCCCGCCGCCGCTGTTGCTATTCGAACTCATATCTTCCTCATCATCTTCAATGAGCGGCTTGTAAAGGGATTCCGTTCCTTTGAAAAACAATTGCTGCTTTGAAGTTCTGAACTCGGGGATCATGGCTTTCATTTCTGCCCGTTCAGGTGGCAACCTGCGGTGCATATTGATTTTTACTTCATAGGTGATTACGCCTTCAGCCGTTTGCCCAAAAACGATTTGGGCAGCAGCCACTGAAGTCAGCACGCCCAGGAGGATAATGATTCGCTTCATAGTGAGATTGATTTTCATGGTTTGTTTACAAGGCAAATTTACGTCTGAAGATGAGGGACTTTGGTTAATAGTTCTGTATGAAAGGTTAATTAATGTTAAAGGCTGAACCGCCATCAGAATAAAGCCGTTACTTTTGAAACGTGATGAAATCAAAAAATTCCGTAACCATTTTGCTGATGGTCAGCAGCATTGTATTGCTATCCATCTTGCAGATATTATGGCTGAAAAACGCTTATGAAAGAGCATACTTTGGTTTCAGGGGGAGAACCAGTGAAATTTTCCGCGGCGCTGTATTTGCCGTCCGTGATTCTTTGCTTTTTCAGCGGATTGAGGCTCTCCCGGCAGATTCTGTCCAGGATTTTCAGGCTAATGTAACCTTTAGGTCCCGTGACCCCAGGACCATTCCTCCTGTACCGGGAGCGCAAACAGTTAATATCCGGAAACAAGGCGATCAGACTGAGATGATTGTCCTTTCACAATCCCGACCGGATTCCATTAAATCCATGATTCGGGTTTTTGCCAACAAGATGGATGAAGGTAAACTGAAGGGAAACACCAAATATGTCATCCGCTGGAGTGGAGATTCACTCAGTATAGACAGCATTACGGCGCAATTCGGCAGGGCGATCTCAAAAGCCGGTCTTTCATTCACTTTTCTTGTTAAAAAATCCAAGTCAGAACCCTTTTTCCATGCCCGGTCCATGCCTCCTGTTTTTGAACGCACCCGGAGGGTAAACCGGGATTCAATTCAAATATTTGGAAACGTGATCCAGTCAGAGTGGGTAAGAACCGACCCGCTCAACGAGTATGCTGCAGTGATGGGCAATATCAGGTTAGTTTTACTGAAAGAAATTGCTCCCCAAATTTTCTTCTCCACGATCCTGACCGTTGTCACGGTATTATCCTTCATTGTGATGTACCGGAATATTCGTTCCCAGCAGCGGCTCATGGAATTGAAAAATGACTTCATAAGCAATGTAACCCATGAATTAAAAACACCCATTGCCACGGTTAGTGTCGCGCTGGAGGCATTAAAAAATTTTAAGGGGATAGACGATCCAAAACGAACAGGGGAATATCTCGATATCGCACAACATGAATTAACACGACTTTCAATACTGACAGAAAAAGTGCTTACCACTTCACTTTTTGATGAGAAGGGCATTCGTATTGAGTATGAAAAAGTAAACCTGGAGCAAGTTGTAAATCAAACGCTCAATTCCCTTTCGCTGGTTTTTGAAAAGCATCATGCCAAAACTAAGTTTACTAAAACCGGCGATGATTTCAACCTGGAAGGAAGTACGGTTCACCTGACCAATGTAGTTCACAACTTATTGGACAATGCGCTGAAATACAGCCCTTCAAACCCGGATATACAGGTCATGCTGTCTGATCTGGGTTCAAAAATTTCACTTGCTGTAGTTGATAAAGGCCTCGGGATTCCACGGGAGTTTCATGACAAGATATTTGAAAAGTTTTTCCGCATGCCCACGGGAGACGTTCATACCATCAAAGGTTACGGCCTCGGTCTGAGCTATGTAGACAGTGTTGTAAAAAGTCATGGGGGAACAATCAGTGTGACCAGTGTCCCGGGGGAAGGAAGTACATTTACTATTGTATTGCCGAAGGCAAAGCAACAATAGTCATTCCCCATGGCAAAAATCAAAATTCTGTATGTAGAAGACGAGCAATTTCTTGGCCGCATCGTCAAGGAAAGTCTGGAGAGCAGGGAGTTTGATGTGGCCATGGCCACCGATGGTAAAGACGTAATGGATTTGTTCAAAAAAACACAACCCGATATCTGTGTACTCGACATCATGCTGCCACACACGGATGGTTATTCACTGGCCAAAAACATCAGGGAGATTAACCCGTCGATCCCTATCATATTTGTAACCGCTAAAACCCAAACAGAAGACCTTATTAAAGGATTTGATGTGGGCGGCAACGACTATCTGCGCAAACCCTTCAGCATGGAAGAGCTGATTGTTCGCATCAACAATCTCCTGAAGCTGGCCAAAAGGGATACCACTTCATCTTCTGATCATGTCCTTATTGGAAAATTTGAATTTATTCCCAATCGTTACGAGTTGAAAAAAGGCGATGCCACCAGGAAACTCTCTCACCGCGAAGCCATGCTGTTACAAGTACTCGCTGAAAATAAGAACACCATTGTCACCCGGAAGGATGTTTTGTTGCGGGTATGGGGTGATGACTCATTTTTTAACTCACGCAATCTCGATGTGTACATTACCAAGCTCCGCGATTTCCTGAAAGAAGATCCCGGGGTGGAAATTATTACCATCAAGGGCGTGGGTTATCATTTTGTGGTGGGGAAATAGCGACGCTGATTATTCGAGAATAATTCTGGAAGTCCAATTCTGGTCGCCATGTTTTGTCAAAACAAAATAGATCCCCTTTTGTAAATCCGAAACATCAATCGATTCTGGTAAATTTTTAATACCAGGAATTTCATTTTTGTACCATCTTTATCCACAATATGAACTGTGTATTCCATTACAAGAGGATCTACTTTTATCTCAGCAGGTAAGCTCAAAGTAATTTTTCCTTTTACCGGGCTGGGTGATACCCTTAATTCACCGCCGCCTCCCAATCCGCCACCACAACTAAAATTAAAATAATAGGAGTCTGAAAAAACCGCATCGCAAGATCCCTCTATTACAAAACTCAGGCTGTGATATGAAAAATTTGGACTACAATCTGTTTCCGGATTGTAAGTGCCGGTATAGTCCCAGGTAGCTCCCGTATACGTTGTTTCTTTCAGGTCCCCATCAACAAACCAGCTATAAGTAGTACCGCCAGGGACAAATTCGGGATTAATCCTTCCTGTAACGAAAAATTGGTTGAATCCCATGCGGTATCCCTCAACATTGACAAGCGTAGCGTGGTCAATTCCTTTGCCAACAACT
This sequence comes from Cyclobacteriaceae bacterium, assembly GCA_035438035.1. GTDB lineage: Bacteria > Bacteroidota > Bacteroidia > Cytophagales > Cyclobacteriaceae > ELB16-189. The sequence continues at coordinate 13,671 of DAOMZK010000009.1, forward strand.
ACATTTTTAGACGGTACAGTCATACCCGTACAACCCCCTGAAACAATTGCCACTGAAATATTGGCTGTTCCACTATAATTATTAACGCGTGTTGCTGTCCCTGAACTATTTATAGTCAGACCGCTTGGATAGCTTGAGGACCAATTTATTGTACTGTTTACAATGTTAGTCAAACTATATGACTCACTGTTGCAAACTATATCCGGACCAGAGATTCCTGGCGAAACAAATGCGGGAGTAGTATAGATATATGTAATTGGATTTGAACATTGACTAAAAACTGTCACTTTGATTTGTCCGGCGTCTAAATAAGATCCGCTCGGTGTAAGCGTTATTGAGTTTGATGTACTGCTTCCTGACCAGCCACTCGGAAATGCCCAGGCGTAAGTTGGTGAGCATGAAAAAGTATTTGCAGTAAAGGTCATTGGTATAGTGTTACCGCATTTAGGGCCGGTGTACGTAGGCGATTGTGAAAATGAAACTGATCCGGTCCGATTGAGGTGAATTGTTGCTTGCTGGGATGAATTACCACAAGAAAATGACGCTGGTACCAGAGCCTGAACAGTAACATTACCATTTGCACAGGTTGATGTTGAGCCTGAAATTGGTGTAATAGAAATAAAGTTCAAACTTGATGTGATCGCTCCTGTTGCATTTGTTGTCACTTGTTTCCATCCGCTCGGCAAATTAAAAACATAGATTCCTTCAACCAGTCCCGGTTCACCAATTCCACCTGTATGATTCATATACATATGATCCACCCATAGTGTTACGACGGGGACATCGCAGTATGGGATATTGACCGGGTCATACGTAAAACATTACCTAATGCATCCTCACTACCTACATGTGGAAATGTCTGACCAAAAAAAGTTGCAATTGAATAGGTTTTTGAAGCCAGCTCGCCAGACGGAAAGCTATTTGAGCAGCTACTAACTTCAACTTGAAGCGTGCCGCCGTTGTGGGTATCCTCCCATTTAACAGCTATTGAAGTTAGGTTTTGGCCAATGGCTACCGACCCTCCACCGTTATTTGGGAAATACCCATTTACTGCTGTCCATTTGTACGAGCAACTTGGAAGACTTCCAGGTGAAACAACCACACTGTAAGTTTTTGCAACATTGGGACACATGGGCGCATCCGAAGATCCCGGAGAAATGGAAAAAGTCTGGGATTGAGCATAGAGTTCAAAAGTTGCAAAGATGAAACCGAAACAATGCAACAATGTTTTCATAACCATATTATTTTATTTTTCAGAATTATAATTTGATATTGGATAACCAACAAGGAGTATCAAGGAGTATGTTCTCCATGTTTGAGTGGATAGATTTAGGACATTTGGTATGCCCCAATTACTCATAAGATTCACAGATAGCTTGTTAGAACTATTAAAGGGTATTTTCGTCCCAAAAGAAAGTGTAAATCCAAAATCAATTGGCTTGGCATCCTTCGTCATATCATTATAATCCTTATAATTTGAAATGGAGGAACTCACATCAATTGCCGCTGCTAAAGTGTAACTTAAAAAGGGACCTGCTTCAAATTGATATTGTGCTTTCCTGCCTAAAGTATAACCCAAAGTTATAGGAACAGAAATACAGGTGTAGATGTCCTTAACTGTATATCCATCTTTATAAATTACGTTTTTCATCGTAACCGGGTCGTAGATTTGCTCCGCATCAAGATGTTTATCGCCCTTTCTCTCATAAAATATCCTGCCAATTATTTTAAAGTGATTTGATATCGTATACGCCTTACCCAATCCAATAGCATATCCAAATGCAACTACGCTTCGCTGATATTGATCAAGACTATTATCTCTAATTGTTATAATACTTGGTCCCGCTAGAATTTCAGTTCTCGTAAATCGTTTTAGTGGAACAGCTGAAGGTTCATTCGTAGCATTTTGAGCCAATGAAATCCATGCATTTAAAGAAAAACATAAGACAAGAAACAAGATTCTCATAACATATTATTTCCCACAAATTACCTGAACTTTTCATGATCATAACAATGTGTAAAGTGCTTTGATGGCAACCGATTCAATGTTCATTTAATTTCCATCAAATAAAACTGTTTAATTAATGAGTCAGGGAAACCGTACAAACTGATGTAATGTTAACCTAAAAGGATAAGAAGGTTTATTTAATAATCGAGGATTTATTACATTTTGAATTACGGAAATTTGATTCGTAATCAATTAATTTCCGGACCTCCGCAGAATGAAATTGTAAAATCTGTTCAAATATTACTTCCCGATTGAACTAAGAGATAGCTATCATTTTTTTTGCAGTAGGAAATAGTTGAGTTGGAAAAACGTAATTTCGACAATTCATCTGTTCTCTTATGCCATTATCTCCTGAAACTCAAAAGGCAATTTTTAAAACGCTTTAATCCACCCTGAAAAAAGTGCTGTCCGCAGATGGTGGTTAGCAAAAACAAAAAAGATGTTTTTGAAATTATAGGCAACAAACCAGTTCCGTACGGCAGTAAAAAAGTGATGGTTCCCGGATTGTTCTTTTCATGCGTTTTTGCACGAAAAGAAATGATCAGCCTTCATTTGATGCCAATCTACTATCATGAAAAAGAATTTGAGCCGCTCATGCCCACCATGATAAAATACCTGAAGGGTAAAGCCTGTTTCAATTTCAAAAAACCGGAAGAGGTGAATCGAAAAGAACTGAATGCCGTATTGAAGAAGGGAATGG
>DAOMZK010000010.1:0-15751 GCA_035438035.1 Cyclobacteriaceae bacterium
GAGACCCTCTTTCATGGCTCGATAGTAAAATATCCAACTCAGTGTAGTAGTGATGCCCGAGCAGATAAGCAAAATCCATTGCTTGTTGGTCAGCAACGGTAAGTCTTTGAGTTTATCGGTTGCCAGGTTGAAAGTGACGATTAAGAAAAAAACGGTTGTGGTTCTGATCCCGAGTCCCAGGTCTGAATTTATGTTTTGCAATCCGTACTTGGCCAACACAGACGTCATGCCGGCAAAAAGCATGGACAGGATGGCGTAAAGAATCCAGGTCTCCATTATAAACGGGTCAGTGACAAACCCAGCCAGGTATCGAAAAGACCGAGGATGACGGAGCCACCGATATATAAAAATGAGGTCATGGTATTGTCTGCCTGAAATAGACTTACTGATTCGGATGTAAAAGATGAAAACGTTGTATAGCCACCGCAGAGACCCACTACAAGCAGGGCTCTCCAGTCCGAACTAATTAATTGTTGTTTTTCAAATAGACCCATAAACACGCCAATAAGAAGGCATCCAACAAAATTGACTGCGAACGTGCCGATTGGAAAAATGGTTGCGAATAATCTGTTGGCAAACAGGGTGGTGACATAGCGGAGAATGCTTCCAATTCCGCCACCAATCCCGATAAGAATTAGGGTTCTGACCATCAGAACAAATCTAAGTTTCTTGTGGGTGGGTACAAAATAAAGTTCTGATCATCGTGAATCTTCAAATTTTGTATTCTAAAATGGCCTCATATGGATCGCCGGCGAGTGTAAGCAGCATGGCAAATGCCGGCTCAGTTTTCATACCCATTCTTTTCAGCCTTATAATTTCTTGTTTGAAAGTTTCATCTTCTCTTTCAAGAATATGAAACTCATTGACCATATGCCGGTAAGCAACCTGCTGCCGGGTTGCTATTGATTGCGCTACCAGTTCAAAATCAAAATTTTTATAACTGAACCGGGCGATCAATGATGAAATGCCACTGAGGGACTTGAGGTGAACTTCATATCCAATCTGATGAACGAAATTCTTTGTCCAGGAATTTTCAAGCAAAGTGAGATCGGTTGCAAAACACAAAATATCCAGATCGCTACCTTTAATGAACAGATCCAGGGGCAGTGTACCTGCCAGTACGGGATCATAATCCTTTAAAAGATCCATCACCCCGGAAGCTTTGAGTGCCTCCAATCCTTTCCGCTGCAAGGGCGTTCCGGAAGCGAGGTAGGACAAATCAAAAAAATTGGGAGCCATGGGAACCAAATAACGACAAATTGGCTTTTAAACGTATGATTATACTGCCGGAATGACGCAAATCATGGTAGGTACAACAATTGAGATGGGGAGGGAATAGCAATATGAATAGTCCGAAATTAAATATACCTCAGGAACTGATCACCAGTATTGACATGCTGAACACGCTGAATGGCGGCACGAGCCAGCCCAATGTGAAATTGAAGCATTTCAGCACGCACAGGCAGATTAATATTCGCGTTCCCGGCATTGCGCTGGACAATGTGAAAGTCGAAATCAACAACAATAAGCTGATGATCTATTATTTGACGACCGTTGTTTCACAACAAAAGGAAATCAGTTTGCCCAAGGGTCTTTACAATAAGAGCATTCCTTATTTTGTCGACATGAATAGCATCAAAGCCACGCAGGAAAAAGATTCACTGGTGGTACGATTGCCGTTCAATGAATTGTACAACGGATATCACAGGGATATTCCGCTCTCACACTAAATCAAAATGGCCACAGAGGCACGGAAGAATACATTCGTGCTTCCGTGGCATTTATTTTTAATCGACAATAGCCTGGTACGTCAGCACCTGGAATTTGGCGCTTCTTCCGCGATTGGGCGCTCCATACATATTGGTGTAGATCAAACCGATTAATTTTTCTTTCGGATCGGCCCAATAGTCTGTGGCAAAGGCTCCGCCCCAGGAAAATGTTCCCATCGAGGCAATTCTTCGGTAGTCACTGTTGACGGTCTCCAGTTCAAAACCAAGTCCCCACTGGTTGGTAATGGGTGGTTGGAGTTGGTTGGTGAGCATCAATTCTACGGTTTTGCGACTGAGAAGTCGTACGCCGTTGAATTCACCTTTGTTAATAAACAGCTGCAAGAATTTTGCATAGTCTTCAATCGTGCCGCTGAGTCCGCCGCCGCCGGAGAAATAGGTGCCTTCTTGCAAAGGATAGTTCATGTCCGACTGTGCATTGGATTTTGTTTTTTCCAGCGCACCTTTATTTACAGTGTACAGCGGTACCAACCGGGATTGTTTTTCTTTAGGTAGGTAGAAATACGTATCATTCATTCCCAGGGGTTGAAAGATTCGGGTCTTGAAGAACTGATCCAGTGACATCCCTGACAGTACCTCGACAAAATATCCGAGTAGATCAGTGTTAAGGCCATAGGTAAACGCTTCACCGGGATTATGTTTTAAGGGGAGTCCACCCAGGGCTTTCATTTTATCAGCCAGCACATTTTTTTTCACATCACCGACACCGGCAGTGATGCCCGCTTTAGCGTAGATGGCCCGCATCTCCTGGCTTCCAATCCCAGCATAATCGAGACCAGAAGAGTGGGTGAGTAATTGACGAATAGTAATTTCACTTTTAGCAGGTGTGGTCGTGTAAGTCGTATCGGCCCAATTCAAATTGACCAGCACCCTGGGATTCTTGAATTCAGGAATGTACTGGGATATCGGATCATCCAAAAGAAACTTACCCTCTTCGAAAAGCATCATCACGGCGAGACTGGTAATAGCTTTGGTTTGTGATGCCATTCTGAAAATATCATTTGTTTTCATGGCTGCCTGACTTTCCAGGTCACTGAAGCCATAGGCTTTGTTATACAATACTTTGCCGTTTCTTACAATCATCACAACGGCACCGGGAATCAATTTCTTACTCATCTGGTCATTAATCATCTGATCCACACGACCCAGTCGTTCAACGGAGATTCCATTTTCACCCGGTTTACCCGGAAGGAGTGATTGGCATAATGCATTGTCGGCAAGGAAAAAACACAGTATGATGAGGAGTTGCTTTTTCATAATATTTTTAGTCAATGATTGCCTGATAGGTCAATACTTTAAATTTTCCGTCACGACCTGCACCCGGCGAACTGATCATGTTGGTGTAGATCAAGCCCACTAATTTTTCTCTTGGATCCGCCCAATACTGAGTAGCGAATGCGCCACCCCATGAAAAGGAGCCCGGTGAATAAATATTCTGATAGTCGTTTTTCTCCGTCTCCAGTCCGAAGCCCAGACCGTACTGGTTGGTAATGGGAGGCTGGATTTGATTGGTCAGCATGAGTTCAACGGTCTTGCGGCTCAGCAGCCTCACGCCATTGTATTCCCCTTTATTAATAAACAATTGCAAAAACTTCGCATAGTCTTCAATTGTTCCGTTCAGACCGGCGCCACCTGAAAAGTAGGTTCCGTTTAAAGTAGGGTAATTAGGGTCAACCTTGTCGAATATGAGGGTGGTTACTTTTTGCAATGCACCGTTGCTTGATTTATAGATGGGCACCAGTCTGCCGTGCTTCTCTTTCGGCAGGAAGAAATAGGAGTCATTCATACCCAGGGGTTTGAAAATCCGGGTTTGCAAAAATTGGTCGAATGACATTCCGGAAAGGATTTCCACCAGGTATCCCAGCACATCGAGATTGAGACCGTAGGTATAGGCTTCACCGGGCTGATGTTTCAATGGAAGTCCGCCGAGGATTTTCATTTTGTCAGCCAGTAACCCGCGATCGGTGCCAATGCCGCTGGGTACACCCGCCTTTGCATAGATGGCATTGAAATCCTGTGTTCCAATATTGGCATAGCCAATACCCGAAGTGTGTGTGAGTAACTGACGAATGGTGATTTCACTTTTTGCCGGGATGGTGGTGTAGGTTGTATCCGTCCAGTTCAGATTGGCGAGCACCTTGGGGCTTTTAAATTCAGGGATGTAAGCAGATATCGGATCATCCAATAAAAATTTACCCTCTTCAAACAACATCATCACCGCCAGGCTAGTGATCGCCTTGGATTGCGAAGCGTTGCGGAAGATATCATCTTTTTTCAGCAAGGTCTGCTTCTCCACATCATGGTAGCCATACGCTTTGTGAAACACAATTTTTCCATTGCGGGCAATCAGCACCACGGCTCCTGGAATCAATTTTTTATTCATCTGATCATTGATCAGGGCATCGATGCGCGCCAGCCGCTCTGGCGACATGCCATTTTCAGCGGGCTTACCGGGAATGAGGGTTTGGGAGTGAGCGATAAATCCGGTTAGGAGGATGACTAAAATGAGAATAGATTTTTTCATAGGAGAAATTAACGGTTGACAATTGAATACAGGACTGAGTTAGTTAAAGGTTTATCGTTCCAAAATAGCCACTACGCCCATGCCGCCGCCGGTGCAAACTGAAATCAATCCACGGCCGCTGCCTTTTTGTTCAAGGAGTTTGGCCATGTTGCTCACGACGCGCGCGCCGGTTGCACCAAAAGGATGACCGAGGGCAAGACTTCCACCTTTCAGATTCATCTTGTTGCGGTCTATGGGGCCCAGTGCTTTATCAAGACCCAGTTCTTTCTTGCAAAACTCATCGCTCTCCCAGGCTTTCAACGTGCTGAGCACCTGTCCGGCAAAAGCTTCATGAATTTCATAAAAGTCAAAATCCTGTAAGCGAAGATGGTTGCGCTGAAGCATCCGGGCCACCGCAAGAGTAGGCGCCATGAGCAAGCCTGCACCGTGAACGAAATCCACGGCGGCAGCTTCAACATCCTGGACGTAAGCCTGAATCTCGAATTTTTTCCTGCGTGCATAATCTTCCGTGCCCAGCAGTACTGCTCCGGCACCATCGGTGAACCCGGTGCTGTTTCCAGCTGTGAGTGTTCCGGCTTCACTTTTATCAAATGCAGGTTTCAATTTAGCCAACTTGTCCATCGTAGTGTCAGCACGAACCATCGGGTCGCGACGAATGCCTTTAAATTCCGTTACCAACTCATCATAAAACCCGTCGCTGTAGGCTTTAGCCGCTTTGATGTGACTTTCAAAAGCCAGATGATCCTGTTCCGCGCGGCTGATCTTCCATTCCTTCACCATTTTCTCTGTGTGTTGTCCCATAGACAGGTGGGTCCGGGGTTCCACGATGGCAGGATAGGCCGGTGTGAAATCTCCTGGTCTGAATTTGAAAATTCCGGAAAGGCGCTGACCGAAACGCTTCGCATTGTTGAGGTCTATTAGTTTCCACGCCAATGCCCGCTGCACCATGATGGGCAGGTCGCTGTTGGTATCAGCACCGCCGGCTATTCCGGATTCAATTTGTCCGGCGGCAATTTTCAAGGCGATCAGATTTACGGTTTCAAGACTGGTACCGCAGGCACGTTGAACATTAAAAGCAGGTGTATGCGGGTCGAGGTCAGTCCCCAGGACCACTTCTCGGGAGAGGTTCCATTCGATGGGGCTGGCCATAACGGCTCCCAACGCCACCTCACCCAACCTTTCTCCCATCAAATGATATTTTTTCACAATGGCCTGCACTACTGCAGTTAGCATCTCCTGGTTGGTGGTGCGAGAGTATTCCTTGAAGGAGCGTACAAACGGTATGCGAAGTCCGCCGATTACGGCCACACGTTGATTCCTGTTGAACATAGGCGAATGGTAATAGAAGGTTGGTTAAGGTATGAAAAATTTCAAGAGCGAATGAAGTATATTAAGTATGAATTCAGGATCAAGGCGAACAACGAATGGTTCGAAGATATCAAGGAGAACTTTTAAGATAGGAATTAATTCAATACCTTGCTGATCCCTTAATTCAAAAAAATGGCTGTGGAAATCAATTTATATGTCTCGCTGTGGAATAAGTATCGTCCGATGATTCTTCAATTGATGTCGTCGGCTGCACAGGGACCGCAGCAATACAAATTGTTTCCCCATGAGTTTAAGTCGGTGGGAGAGAAGGCAAAATTGTCTTACGCCTTTACTTTGGAGGCTTCAAAGGGGAAGGCATTAAACAATGTTAAAACTTCCGCCGCTGCCCGTGACCTCCTGCAGGTGTTACAGCAATCCAAACGCGCCATGCAGCTCATGAACGACGCCACTTACGTCTTGCACCTCGACAAGCATTTTGTTTTTCATGTCACGCGTAAGGATGATGTGATAGACGTGCCCGCTGTTGAACCGACCGCCTGAGTATCAAAAGGAAAATTTCCACTGCATCAGCTCATTGAAAAAATGGGTGAGTGATGCCGGGTAAGTAACAATACAAAAGAAAGCCCCAAACAACGCACCGTACAGGTGTGCGTCATGATTGATATGATCGTTGGAATTCCTGCCCTTGAAATAGGAATAGATAAGGTAAACCGTCCCCAGGATAAATCCAGGAAAGCACAGAATACCGTAAAGGCAAATTTTGTCAAGCGGTTGAAAGATGATGGATGCAAAGATGATAGCGGCTACACCACCTGAAGCGCCGATCGAACTGTACGCGGGCTGGTGCTTTTGTTTGAAGTAGGAGGGAATGTCTGAAACGATGATGGCCAGTAGGTAAAAGGCGACGAACCAGTACGGACTGGCAGCTCCGAAAATAAATGAGAAGTAAATCTCTACAATGGGTCCGAAGAAGTAGAATGATAGCATATTCCACAGCAAGTGGGAGAAATTGGCGTGGAGAAATCCTGAAGATAAGAACCGGTAATATTCGCGGTTCCTTTCGACTTGCCACGGCTGCATGGCGAACTGTTGAATCATGCGAGGCCGGCTGAAGGCATACCAACTGACCAGGACGGTGATGCCAATAATCCACAAAGTGATGCTAATGGGCTCCTGCATTCTAAAAAATTATACCCCTGTTGTGGTCATGAACACGTTGATCCATTTGTATCGATATTTGAGTGCGAGATACCCATAAATAAAATAAATATGAAAATTATTCAGTTAACTCTCATCGCGGCCAGCTTCATGTTGTTCTCCTGTTCAGCAGACCCATCTTCTGATTCGGCAAGTTCTGCCAAAGCCGTTTTACTCCATGAACTTAAAACCACTCACAATGAAAAGGAATGGTTTGTCCCTGTCAATGTAGCCCTGGAAGGATTGACGCCCGAACAGGCGATGTGGAAAGACAGCAGTGGCAATCACTCTGTAGGTCAGTTGGCTAACCACCTGGCCTTTTGGAATGAACGCCAATTATACAAATTCAACAAACAATCCGAACCGGCATTTTCCGGGAACAATGAAGAAACTTTCAATTCGTTCACCAAGGAAAACTGGGCAGCAACGGTTGCGCGCGTAGACAGCATACTCACTGCATTGGAAAAAACCATTGAAGCGGCTGACGAAGCTACCTTGAAAGAACTGTATCCTAACATTGCCAACATCAGTGCACACAACGCTTATCATACCGGACAGATAATCTATCAACGCAAGATGATGGGGGCGTGGGATCCGGAGAAGGGAGTGAAGTAGACTGGTTGCTGACTTCTGGTTGCTGGTAGGTTGGGTTGATGGCGATTGATAGGTTACAAAAAATCTGTTTTAAAAGCCGGAAGGTGCGTAACATATTGAAAGTAAAACCAAAATCCTCCCATACTGCGCCCTACCAGCTACCAGCTACCAGTGACCAGTAGCTGTATGTAGAATATTCCTTCTGGAAGTTTGATCTATTATTTAAAGTGATACAGAAATATCAGCGTCGCCGTAAATGCCGGCTTGGGATTGTCTTTGATCTCGAGTGTCACATTCATTTCTGCTTTGGCAATGCCGCGGAGATTGTGGATGGACTGCAAATGAACGCGGAGGCGAACTTCGTTATTAACCAATACCGGCTGATTGAATTTTAGTTTTTCAATACCATAGTTTACGAGCATTTTGATATTGTTGATCTGGGAGATTTCATCCCATAAATGCGGGACGAGTGATAAGGCCAGATAGCCGTGCGCAATCGTGGTCTTGAATGGACTTTCTTTGGAAGCACGCTCTGGATCAATGTGAATCCATTGGTGGTCGAGGGTTGCGTCGGCAAATTGATTGATTTGCTCCTGGGTTATTTTGACATACCCGGATAAGCCCATTTCCTGGCCGGTGTATTTTTCAAATTCCTCAAAACTGTTAATAATAACTTTGCTCATAGTCTTATGAAAATTCAATGTATGAAAATCAGGGCAAAATTTCAGGGAAAAAGGCCTTTAACCGTTTACCGCTCTGGTTGAAAACCATTACCTTTAATAAACATCCTGCATGCCTGCTCCTGAACTGTATAAACAGGTTTCTGCCAAAGCCGGAGAAATTGAAGCCGAGTTGAAGCGACTGGGTCGCTGGGATTCCCAGCCGTTGCCGGACGATAGATTCGAGGATATGGGAGCCTTCGGAAGCCATACGATGACTTTCGAGCAGTGGATCCAATTTGTACTCATCCCCAGAATCAACGGGATTATTGCCAATCATGACGAGTTTCCAAGTGAAAGCAACCTGGCGCCATATGCCATCCGTTATTTTGATGGTGATCCTGATGCAGAAAATATTCATCAACTGCTGTATGATCTCGATGCCTTGATTAATGGAAAGACAGGCGAAGAATCATTGAAGGAATTCACAGCGTCATCGAATGAGAAATCGCCACCTTTAGTAACGATGGGTGACACCGTTATTCCGCAAGTCGTTTACTCTTTGATCGAAGTGCTCCATCAATTTGAAGGCGACCCACTTGAAAGCCAGCTCCAGACCTACGATACTTTTTTAGCCGTACTGTCTCCTTCCATACGACCTGAAATCAGCCGACTGCTCAGGACAGCAGCAGCCAGGGCCACCAACCCGGAAAGCAAACAACGTATTGAAAAGGCTGCCGATTCCGTAGCCTCCGGAGGACGTGCAGCAGAACCATACGACCACGACGCAGCGATGAAGAAATACCAGGAGGAGTTTAGAAAGGGATATCCAGGGAGTTAGTGAGGTGGGGGGTTGGTTAGCTGGGTTGCTGGTTAGCTGGGTACGCACCGATCACCGATTACCGATTACCGTTTACCGATTACCGATCACCTACCTAATTCGGAAACAAGTTGCGATCCAACCCCGGTATCACATTCAGTGCATTCTTATAGTAGACTTTTTTCAAAACGGAATCCGGCAGTCCCAGTCCATACATCTTCCAGTGCGCATGACGCTTGCGGTAGTAGTCAAAATATTCATCTTCGGTTTCCAGTACGCGGAAGTACGTATAGTATTCTTGCATTTTGTACGTGTCTTTTCCAAACATGACACGATCCTGGTAGCGGATAAGCCACTGCCGTGCGAAGCGGGGCTGTCTTCCCAACTCAGCCAGAACGGCGCCCAATTCGGTGTAGACATTGGGCAGTTCATCAAAAAGTTTTCCGAGGCGCTCCAGATCGTTGCCAAACCAGCCCAGGTGTGCGTTGATAAATTTTGTTCCCGGATGTTTACGGAAGACATGATGTTGTTCGGCCATAATTTGTTCAAAGGGAGGAACCTTTGCAGGATCGCGATATCGGCCCGGTTCCTGTTTGAGCTCGAGCCACCGTTCATTGTACTTGTCTTTGGGCGACCAGAAAGGTGAGGGCTCCCCGGAATGAATGAGCACGGGGATTCCAAGTTCGCCACACTTGGCCCAGATCGGATCCAGGCGCGGATCGTCAATGGCGATCCGGTTTCCGTTGTTGTCTTTATCAGTGAGACCCAGGCCCTTGTATACTTTCAATCCGCGCACACCTTGCCTGACCGCTTCGTCCATCATGCTGAGTGTTTCCTGCGGCCATCCGGCATCATCCAGATTTTCGAAGTTGATGTTGAGGAAGAGTGCGAAACGGTTGGGGTGATTGTTCTTCACATTGTCGAGTGACCATTCGAGAATTTTCCCACGAAATCCACTGAGGTTGATCATGATCCCCATGTTCAGCGAGTCCATCTCCACGATGAGATTGTCCAGGTTCTGTACGGGCATGACCCATTGATGATTGTGCACGTCGATGAAAGGAAATTTGGAATGCGTCAGTAAGTGCTGGGGAACTTTCAATGTGGAGACCGGTTCATACTCTTCCACGTCCATCACATTCATCTGGTATTGAATTTTGTTTATACCCCAGGTGACGGTGAGGATAATAACAATGAACATCAAGACTCCGCCCAAAGGGAGCAGAATCCATTTCTTGGCAGAAAATCCAGTCATGGAAAATTTATTACTGCAGGGAACAAGTATTCCCTTAATTTTTCATTAAGATATAAAAGGAAATTGAGAGTTGATAGTCTGTCTTAGCTAGCCTTTAATCCTTGGCAATCTTTGCGATTTCTGCTGAAGAAATTGACCTAGCACAATTGACAATTGTTGCTCGGGTTACAGGATCGGGACAGAAGCTGACAACTGCATTTTCTGGATCAGTCGCTGTTCGTTTGCAGAGAAGTTGTCCGATGAACTGACCTCCTGCGATTTGATGAATTCTTCCAGTGATGTATAAAATCTCATCCGGTATTTCCAGATCAGCTTGGCGCTGATGGCTTCCTTGAATTCACGCAGGCTCGTTTTATCGTCCAGCCAGAATAAATCATGGGTAACATTTTCATCCGGGCTTTCGATGTAACCTTGTAAAAAGCGCTGGTCAGAATGCTCCAGTTTCTTTCTCACCTCGTCCCTGAAATCACCCGTTCCTGAAATATATACTGTAATCCAACTCATATTTTTTCCCTTACCAAATAATCTGGAATCATTTTCCATTCCGGCCTCCATATTGTTCTGTCTGATGGCGGTGTGTCCCATGATTATTTTTTCAAGTATCTTTTCGTTTATCTCTCTTCCTGTACAACAGCTGTAGCCGGCATCGAGTTCCGTTTTACGGATGCGCGCAAAGGAGGTTACAAGTATGTTTGAAGAAAACGCAGGACTTCTCAGGCTCCAAAGTGGAGGGGTAGGCGAAATAATTGCCTCACGGTCCCTCCAGGCCCATACTTTTTTATTTCTGCTATCGTTTGAACCGATGGAAACTACTACCTTTGTCCGAGACAAAAACAACATAATCAGGGCCTTATGCCTAAAGTTACATTTGACAATCAGAGTTCGTTCTTCAGGACGCTGAAAGAAAAAGTCGATAAATACTTTGCTGATCACAAGCTTGATCCCACAGGGAATTCCAAGTTGTACCTGAAAAGTATTTTACAGATTAGTTCAGCACTTGCACTTTACATTGTGCTTGTTTTTTTCACGCCGCCCACCGCCCTGGCTGTTATTCTTTGCGGAATACTGGGATTGAATCTGGCTGTCATTGGGTTTAACGTAATGCATGAAGGCAGTCACCACAGTTTTTCAAAATATGCCTGGCTGAATAAAGCATCCGGGTATTTTCTCAATGTCATGGGTGGGAATGCGTATTACTGGAAAATCAAACACAACATCAATCACCATACTTTTACCAATATCGATGGCATGGATTCCGACATCGACGTCAGGCCGTGGATGCGATTGCACCCCAGTCATCAGCGCCGGTGGTTTCATCGCTTCCAGCATATTTATTTCGTGGTGCTCTACGGTCTCTCATATTTTGCGTGGATATTCATTGACGATTTTAAGAAATACATTTCCGGAAGGGTGACACCGGATTCCAAACCGAAAAGGATAGCATTAAAGGAACACCTCATTTTCTGGGCTACCAAAGTGATGTATTGTGGTTTTTATATCGGCCTGCCGATTATGATGGTGGGACTATCGTCTGCACTAATAGGATACTCCATCATGGTATTTGTTTGTGGCGTATTCATCAGTGTTGTGTTCCAGCTTGCGCATGTGGTGGAGGCTACGGAGTTCACTGCGGTGGAAGAGGAGGTGATTCAACTCCCGCAATCGTGGGCTGTGCACCAGCTCAAGTCAACCGCCAATTTTGCGACCTCCAATAAAGTGTTATCGTGGTTTCTCGGTGGGCTTAATTTTCAAATTGAACATCACCTGTTCCCCAATATCAGTCATGTGCACTATCCACAAGTGAGCCGTATGGTGAGGGAAGTGTGTAAGGAATACAACATCGACTACCTGGAGTACTCTTCCATGCTGAAGGCATTCTCATCACACTTGTTGCACTTGAGGAGACTCTCTATTGCCTGAAAAAACAATTGACAATGGCTTCACGGGCGGCCTGCAAGAATTAGCCTATAAACCTTTCGTACTCATCCCGCCGTCGATCAGAATATTCTGACCGGTGATGTAGCTCGCTTTATCCATCGCCAGAAAAGCAGCGATGCCGCAAATCTCTTCCGGCTTCCCCACTCGGCCCAGGGGCGTACGCGCCACGATTTGTTCTATCCTCCCGGGCTGCGCCAACAGATTTTCAGTCAGCGGTGTTTGAATGAACCACGGCGATACCGAATTGACTCGAATGTTGAAGGGTGCCCACTCTGCGGCAAGATGCCGGGTGAGTTGAATCATTCCGGCCTTTGTCATGCCGTAGGGTGGACCGGTTTGGGTATCGAAGCTTCCGGCAACAGAAGCAATATTCACTACACATCCCTTGCCTGACTTCTTTAAAAATTCAAATGCACCCTGTGTGAGAGCCGTCATGTGGAAAAGATTGATCTCAAAAAGTTTCCTGATTTCCTCATCCGTGTACTCCACAAACTTCTTGCGGATGTTGGTGCCCACATTATTGACGAGCACATCCAGCTCACCCCACGTTTCCCTGACGCGTTGGAGAATTAGGTTGTGAAAACCCGGAACGGTGACGTCACCATCCAACCGGTGAAGTTTATTGCTTTGCGGAAGGTCACTGGTTTTGGTATCGCGCGCCACAACCAGCACCTCAGCGCCAAGCCCGAGAAACTCTTTTGTAATGGCCAGCCCGATTCCTTTTGTACCTCCCGTGATGACGGTCTTTTTGCCTTCCAATGTCCAGGTGTTCATGATTGTTTCGATCGTTAGGATTCTAAATTAGGAAATGCATGCGAGAAGTGAAATTTGGAATGACGAATGACGGGGAAAGGTGAGATGTTCGCACCGATCACCGATCACCGATTACCGATTACCGATTACCGAACACCAATACCTCCCTCGGCCCCACCACACTCACCGCTCAGTCTGGAAATCCTGATTCAAGACCAGCAGCACATAATTCTTCTCAATAGGCAGGTAACCCTGTTCGTAACAATAATAATAGACCACCCCATCCCTGGTTTTATATGTTCCGGTATGATAGCGGAAATCGAATCCTCTTTCTTTCAGCCATCGGGCCGGTACTTTTATTTTTCCACCGGGATTGAGTTCATCGAGGATACGGCGGTTTTTGCGTAAAACATTGTTGATATTCCTGACATAGCCATTGACATCGCTGTGCAGGCGATTATAATAGGTGCTCCGGCACTGATCCGAACAGAATTTCTTGTCAATCCTGCCCATGACCGTGTTGTTGCACTCGATACATTTTCTCTCCGGCATAATATGAAACTATGGTGCTGGAATGGAGTGGCCAAGAAAACAGGCACAAGAAAACCTGATGATTTATCCGTTTGCAATCGGGTAGATACGTAAGTAAACGTTTAAAATGCTGATCTCGCTTTTGACGCTCTCACATTTGTCACGGTGAATCGCAAAGAACACCATTAAACAATTTTTAACCCTTTAAATTTTACCATTATGAACAGTTTAAGAAACAGTGTACAGCTGATTGGCAACCTCGGAAAGGATCCTGAGGTAAAGGTCTTTGACAAATCGAAAAAAGTTTCGTTTTCAATCGCCACCACGGACCAGTACAAGAATGCCAAAGGCGAAAAAGTAAAAGACACGCAATGGCACAATGTGGTCATCTGGGGCAAACTAGCCGATATTGCTGAAAAGTATTTGAAAAAAGGAAACCAGGTGGCAGTCGAAGGCAAGCTGGTACACCGTGCATACGAGACCGGCAAGGGAGAAAAGAAATTCTTCACCGAAATCAACGTGAATGATATGGTGATGCTGGGAGGGAAGGAGAAGGAAAATTAGCTGAATGTACGGGTGCTCTTGCGAAAGGGCATCCGTTTTTTTAGAATAAAATGCCCATTGTTAACTTCTCATCCTCTCATCTCAACTTCCTCAACTCAATCCTCCTGAACTCCACCGGCTGTCCCTCACTCTGCAGCCCAATATATCCGGACTTCAGTGCTTTGCCTTCTTCCCACAGCGCACTGTCATAACCATTTACCACGCCGCCGCCCATGGTGGGTTTGCTGTATTGCAAAACAGTATCGCCATTGATAATGTGGGTGATGAGGGAATCGCCCAATACAATCAGTTCGGCTTTCACCCATTCATCTTTATCATAAGTTTTGGAAGTGGAGTTCAGGCAGTGGCCATCATACTTTTTTCCCTCGAAAACGATATCTGTTCCGGGTGAACACATGTTGCCGGTAGGGCGGGGCTTGCCGTCGCCAAGTCCTGCCAGTAACTGCATCTCCACGGATATGGGCCAGTTCTGTTCTTTCAATATGCTGGCCGGATCCTGTGAGTGGAACATGATGCCGCTGTTGAGCAGTGTGTATTCCGGGGCACCTTGCTGCAGTTCCCCGGCGAAACGGTATTCAGCCTTCAAATGGAAATGGGAAAAAGGCTCATTATAAAAAAGATGTGCAAACTGATCATTGAAATCGCCATACTGGTCATAGCGTACTTGGATCATTTCATCTTTAACACGAAATGTATTTCCGAAGTTGTCCCCCACGTCGTGGTGGTTCATCTTGACGGTCCAACCCGTGAGATCTTTGCCGTTGAAAAGCTGGATCCAGTCGGAATCTGTTGTTTTCTGTGGACGGTCGCAAGAAAGGAGGCAGATGAGGAGGATGGCAATTTTTTTCATGGAATAAAGTAGTGGGTAAAATTATCTGAATGTTACGGGACTGCGGTGCAAAATAAGCAAGGAATGAAATTTTGAAACTTGAAATGAGGTAATAAGGTTAATAGTCTTTGTAATTTCTTTTTCTACTAAGGTAAGAAGGTGGTGCCTTTACCACCTTGACATTAACCACATAGGATGGGGTATCCAACCTTATTGCCTTATTTTAATCAGTTAAAGCGGCTTGAAAGGCATGCGACGATTAAAACCTTCGCGTACGCGATGACCCGGACTTCTTCCTTTCTCCACTTCTTCTCTTCTTCTATTCTCAACTTCTCACTACCTTCGCCCCTCGATGACTTTCCTGTATCCAGGGTTTCTGTGGGCCATGACCGCCCTTTCCATCCCGATCATCATTCATCTCTTCAATTTCAGGAAAACCACACAAATATTATTTTCCAATACCCGTTTCCTTGAACAAGTACGGCAGGAGACGACACAAAAACGCAAGCTGAAGCAATACCTCGTTCTGGCTTCAAGACTACTGTTCCTGTTCTTCCTCGTCATGGCATTTGCCCAACCGTATTTGCCGGCGCGCGAGCAGTTGAGCAACGGCCGACAGGTCACCCTTTATCTCGACAATTCCTACAGCATGATTTCCCAGGTGGGAGAAAAAATACGGGCACTCGATGCCGGAATCCGCTTTGCCAAAGAAATTGTCTCTTTGCTTCCTTCCGATACCCGGTACAAACTGCTGACGAACGACTTTGCTCCCTTCTCCAATTCATTTAAGACAAAAACAGAGATAGCAGATTTACTTACCCAGATTCGGCTTTCACCGGTCTCGCGCAGTTTCCAGGACATCCATCAACGCATAGGCTCGCAGGGTGAAGATGTATTTTGGATTTCTGACTTTCAGAAGTCCACACTGGGCAATGTGGCGATTGACAAAGCTGACACCGTGCGGCTGTGGC
>DAOMZK010000011.1:0-15709 GCA_035438035.1 Cyclobacteriaceae bacterium
ACCCGCTTTCACCATGTTAACAGACTGTTCCACAAGGTCCCGTACCATACTTTCCACATCACGTCCCACGTAACCCACTTCAGTAAATTTGGATGCTTCCACCTTTACAAACGGAGCGTCTGCCAGGCGGGCCAGCCTGCGCGCAATTTCAGTTTTTCCCACACCCGTGGCTCCAATCATTAAAATATTATTGGGGACGATCTCATTTCGCAATTCCGAAGTGACATTCATTCGTCGCCAGCGGTTGCGCAGGGCAATGGCCACATTCCGTTTGGCATCGTCCTGACCGATGATGTATTTA
This sequence comes from Cyclobacteriaceae bacterium, assembly GCA_035438035.1. Classification (GTDB taxonomy): domain Bacteria; phylum Bacteroidota; class Bacteroidia; order Cytophagales; family Cyclobacteriaceae; genus ELB16-189. Next base: position 302 of record DAOMZK010000011.1, read on the forward strand.
TCAAGTTCCGCCACAATCTGCCTGGGGGTTAAAGCACCGGTATCCGCCATCACTTATTCGTTTTAAAGATTCTTTTCAAAGGTAGTTTTAAAAAATATCGCTTCATAAAATGCTTATTAACAGTACATTAGATTTCCTCATATTATCATTTTGTTATGCGAATTACTTAAACAACAATCATGATTTACATTTAAAGCCCATTAAAAAAGCAATGCTATGAACAAAGTTTCGCGTAAAGAAGTAAAGGAAAAAGTAACAGCCGCTATGGATCAGGCGCTTCATACCATAGAAGTTTCTAAACCTTCCAGAAAAACAAAAAAACTGATTAAAAAAGTCACGAAAAAACTTGCCTCAGAAGTCAAAGCCAATCTCAAAAAAGGTCGTGCTAAACTAAAGTCAGCTAAAAAGAAATTGGGCAAAAAAGCGAAAGCGGTACTCAACCAAAGCGAAGAACTAATCAAGGCTGTGGAGTAAGACACTATGCTCCCTTTGTATCCGTTAACGTGAATGCAATCGGGTGTTTGACTTTTTCTTTAAGCAAAGCCACCTTCAGCACTTCACCGACCGTATCAACATAATGAAACTGCAGACCTTTGAGGTAATGTTTCTCTATTTCTTCAATGTCTTTGCGGTTCCTTGCGCTGAGAATGATCTCCTTGATACCGCTACGCTTGGCCGCCAGGATTTTCTCCTTTATACCACCCACCGGAAGCACTTTCCCTCTTAGTGTGATTTCGCCCGTCATGGCAAGTTTGTCTTTCACTTTCCGCTGGGTGAAAATGGAGGCCAGAGAAGTCAGCATGGTGATGCCCGCTGACGGTCCATCTTTGGGAACAGCCCCGGCTGGAACATGCACATGAAGATCATACTGCTGGAATACGCGATGATCAATATCCAGCGAAGCGGCATTGGATTTCAGGTAGGACAAAGCTGCCATGGCGGACTCCTTCATAACATCACCTAATTGTCCGGAAAGTGTCAATTGTCCCTTGCCCCGGTTGACACTTGATTCCACAAAAAGTATGTCTCCACCCACTTGCGTCCAGGCCAGCCCGGTCACTACACCGGCAGATTCATTGTTTTGATACAACTCCTCATCAAAAATTTCCGAACCCAGGGTCTTCACCACAAATTCCGGGACGATGCTCTTGGGAGAAGTCTCTTCCATGGCGACCGACTTAGCGATATTGCGAATAACCGATCCGATCTTCCGCTCCAGATTTCTTACACCGGACTCCCGTGTATAATGTTCAATTATTTTAAGTATGGCCTCTTTTGTGAACTTGATGTTAAAATCCTCCAAACCGTGTTCCTTCATTTGTTTGGGCACCAAATGCTTGAGGGCTATTTGTAGTTTCTCTTCAACCGTATATCCGGTGAGCTCAATAATTTCCATCCTGTCGCGCAAAGCAGGCTGAATTGTATCCAGTGCGTTTGCGGTGGCAATAAATAAAACCTTGGAAAGATCGTATTCCACTTCCAGGTAATTGTCGTTGAATGAATTGTTCTGTTCAGGGTCAAGAACTTCCAGCAATGCCGATGAAGGATCGCCCCTGAAGTCAGTTCTGATTTTATCTATTTCATCGAGTACAAATACCGGGTTGGATGATTTTGCTTTTTTTATATTCTGTATGATTTTGCCGGGCATGGCTCCGATGTAAGTCTTCCGGTGTCCGCGAATCTCGGCTTCATCATGAACGCCGCCCAGCGACATACGAACATAATTACGCTGAAGTGATTTGGCGATTGACTTTCCCAACGAAGTCTTACCCACACCCGGAGGTCCATACAAACAAAGTATGGGTCCCTTCATATCCTGTTTCAATTTCAAAACAGCCAGATATTCAAGAATTCTTGTTTTTACTTTTTCAAGTCCGAAATGATCCTTGTCGAGAATCTTTGCGGCGCGTTTCAGGTCAAAATCATCCTTTGTATAATCCTCCCAGGGAAGATCGAGCATCAGCTCCACATAATTCATAGAAACCGGAAACTCAGCTGCCTGTGGATTCATGCGCTGCAGTTTCTCCAGCTCACGATTGAAGTGATCTGCCGCAGCCTTGGGCCATTTCTTGTCTGATCCCCGCTTCCGAAGTTTTTCAATTTCTTTATCCGGACCATCATAGCCCAGCTCATCCTGCAGCACTTTGATCTGCTGACGGAGAAAATAGTCCCGCTGCTGCTGATCGATGTCGGTATGGACTTTCTTCTGAATCTCGTGCTTGATCTCCAGCATTTGAATTTCCTTCAGCATGAACTGCAACAACAATGTTCCGCGATCAATGATATTGGATGTCTCGAGAATCTTTTGCTTCTCGGTTACGTCGACATTGAGATTGGAAGATAGAAAGTGGATAAGAAATGAAGTGCTTTGAATGTTGTCCAGGGCTACTTGTGCCTCTTGTGGAATATCCGGATTAAGGCGAAGAATCTTCAATGCAGCATCTTTCAGTGACTGGATCAATGCCTTGACTTCCTTGCTTTCGAGGTTCAATTGTGGCTCGCTCAGCAAATCAATTTTTGCAGTGAGATGAGGATCTTCCTGGATGAATTCCCTTACATGGAACCGGTTTTTTCCCTGAATGATGATGGTAGTATTTCCATCGGGAAGGACAAGCATTTTGATGATGCGCGCGACCGTTCCAAATCGGTATACATCCTCCATCGAAGGCTCTTCCATCGATTTACTTTTCTGGGCGATGACACCGACGATCCGATTGCCCTGGTAAGCCTTTTTAATGAGGCGTATGGATTTTTGTCGGGTGACGGTAATGGGAATCACTACACCGGGAAACAAAACCGTATTTTTTATCGGCAGGATCGAAACCTCTTCCGGAAGATCTTCCGGTTTCAGATCAGACTCCTGTTCCGGGTTTATCAACTGAACAAGTTCTTCAGAATCTTCGTGTATGCTGGGGGTATTTGCGAATGAGTTAAACATGATTCAAAATGTCAATATGGCACTACTGGAGGGCCACGTTTGATTAAATTCAATTGGTGCCAATATGGTCAATACGGGTGCCAAACGTTGTTTATCAGTCAAAATTATTTCAACTTTATAAGAACGTGGTGGTGATCAAATTTTTTTCCAACCAGTGAAAGTCTCCTTTTTTATAACTGTAAGCCTGATAATGTGCGTTTTGGCCCCCGAATCCATAGCACAAAAGCCAAAAAACAAATTCAAAAAAGGCGGCACCGTAGAACTTAAGGATTCGATCACAAACTTCAGCCAGTCTGACATATTTACCTTTCCCAACATCAATCAGGTTGCATACTATCAGGACAAACGGCGATTACAGGATTTACAAATATTGAAAAGCATGGGAGCCCACAAAGACTATTATGGACAGCTGAAGTACTACGTTAAAAATTTCGGGATAGAGAATTTTAAGGAAAACATAGCCATGCTCTGGGAGCTTGCCAGTTTGTCCAAACAATATGGTCCGCCCGGGGAATCCATACTTTTATACAAACTCATTCTTAAACATCATCGCCAGGGCATCAACATCCAGGATGTCTATCGCGAATATGATTCCATCGAAACCGACAAAAAAAAATATTACGTGCCCCTCGAGTATTATTATCAACTGGTGGACTATAGAAAAGAAATTGATACCCTGCGTCCGCCTCATGCTGTTCTCGTAAATATGGGAGAAGAGATCAATTCTAAAATGGAAGATTACGGGCCGACTATTGGAAACGTTGATAATCTCATACTTTTTACTTCCAAGAGAAATAAACATTCACTCAGTGACCGGAAATACGATGAAGATCTTTTTTACAGCGCCTTTGTTGACGGGGCGTGGAGCAGTCCTAAAGAATTCAAATCCATCAACACCAGCTACAATGAAGGCTCAGCCTGTCTGAGCCTCGATGGAAAATATCTTTTCTTTTCGCGTTGTGATACCCCGGAGTCACTCGGCAATTGCGATCTCTACAGCGCTGAACGCAGCAGTGACAGCACCTGGACGAACGTCAAAAACCTTGGACCGAAAATTAACAGCAGCGGGTGGGACTCCCATCCATCCTTGACCCACAGTGGAGACACTTTATTTTTTGCATCCAACAGGATAGGTAGTTTCGGATTGTCAGACATTTACTATTCCGTAAAAGACGCGAAAGGCAACTGGGGCCAGGCACTCAATGCCGGTCCGATTATCAATACACTCAACAGTGAGGCCAGTCCATTCTTTCATCATAAGTTCAATGTGCTGTACTTCAGCTCGAATGGACAGCCCCTTAACTTTGGCGACTTCGATATTTATAAATCCCATCGGTTCAATAATTTTTGGAGTGAACCCAGAAACATCGGCCCCCTCGTGAACGGCGCCGGAAGTGAATTTTATTTTACCATCGACTCAGAATCGAAAGAACTCTACTACGCCCGTTCTGAAGCCGAAGACAAAAAGAACCTCGACCTGTTTTCTTTTAAAGTACCCATGGAAGCCCAGCCTGACGCCAACGTACTGGTGAAGGGTTCACTGCGAGACAAGTTTGGAAAACCCATGATCGGCGTGGTATCCGTGATTGACCTGGACCAGGGTGTGGAAGTATCCCCCAAATACATCAGGGAGGATGGAACGTTTGACTTCAATCTCGTCAACTTCAGAAAATATTTATTGATTATTCAGGGCGACGAATTCTACCGGGTAGAGCAAATCTTTTTTCTTCAGGAAGAAATGGAGATTCACAAGATAGCCGAGCCGATTGAAAGTAAAATTGCCTTCCAGTCCCTGGAATTTGAAAATGGCAAGGCCGACATTCTCCCGGCCATGCATACCGACCTGGACAAGCTTGGTAATTTTTTGATCGATCACCCCAAATTAAAGTTGAAAATATCGGGACATACTGATTCGGCGGGGAAAGAAGAATCCAACCTGAAGTTGTCACAGGCCCGGGCTGATGCCATCAAGCAGTACCTGGTGGATCAGTTTAAGGTCGACCCAGGTCGCGTTACGGCTGTAGGATACGGTAGTTCAATGCCTATCTCCCATGAACTGACAGATGAGCACAAGCAGTTAAACAGGAGAGTTGAATTCGAAATCATCCACGAATAAAAAAGGGATGTAAATTCATCCCCTTCTCCAATTCTATTATCTTCATCAAGGTACCATCTTCTCAACTTCGTATCTTCTCAACTTCCCATTCAATTCCCCATTATCGCCTTCGCAATATCATTATAAAATACAAAGACCATCAACACCAACAATATCGCCATCCCAATCTTCAAAGCTGTCTCGAAAACCTTTTCGTTGGGTTCACGGCCGCTGACCATTTCATAAAGTAAAAAAACTACATATCCTCCGTCAAGGCCGGGAATGGGCAGTAGATTCATGAAGGCGAGCACCATGCTGAGTAATCCGGTCATTCTCCAAAAGCGTTCCCAGTCCCACTCAGATCCGAAAGCCTGGGCCATGCCCACCGGACCAGAAAGTGATTTTCTAAAGTCAATTTCGCCAGCAAATATTTTTCTGAATGCTTTGAGTTGCACAAAAATTACACCGAAGGCCCGCTGCGAACCAAGTAAAACAGATTCACCTATACCATAATTGACATATGCCAGATCATTCTTGTCGAGGTTGGCCGGAGCAAAGCCGATCATGGGTTGATTTTTGAAATCCTCATTAAACGCAATTACTTCCTGTCCTCTTTTAATTTTAAACGAAATGGAGTCACGCGGTACATTTTTCACCAGCTTGGTTACTTCATCCTGATACGTGATGGGTTGTCCATCTATCTCAACGATTCGGTCACCTACTTTCAACCCGATTCTTTTGGCCAGGCTGGGGACTTTTGTCAATTGAACCACGGTATCTGACACACCATTTTCACTCTGTTTGATCTGATAGGTTTTCACTTCCACTTCAGGTGAAATGTAGCCCACCACTGCGGGAAATCTTGGAGAAATGAACGTTGACGCTGCGGTCTTTTTATTAAAATTCTCAATAAAATTTCCCGGTATCTCGATTTTCAACTCTTGTCCATCGCGTAATACAGTATAGTAGGACCCTTGCGATAGCAGCACCTCCGGTTTCACTACATCCTGAAAATCATAGAAATCATTGCCGTTAATGTTCACAAGCTGGTCGCCTGTTTTCAATCCCAATTGCTCGGCCAGTTCCAATGCCTGGATACCGCCATGAGCATTGACATAGTTTTTAGGGATGTATGTATCACCCAGAAAGAATGTGATTCCTATAAAAATAAGTACCCCCACAATCACATTGACGATAATCCCTCCGAGCATCACAATGAGACGCTGCCATGGTTTTTTGGAACGAAATTCCCAATTCTGCGCCGGGGCTTTCATGGCTTCTTTATCCATGCTCTCATCCACCATGCCGGCGATCTTCACGTAGCCGCCGAGCGGGAACCAACCCACGCCATACTCCGTATCGCCTCTCTTTATTTTAAACAAAGAGAAGTTCATCAGGTTGGCCATTGGAAAGAGAAAATCAAAGAAGAGATAGAATTTCTCAACCTTGATTCCGAATCTGCGGGCGGCAATAAAATGCCCCCATTCATGCACGACGATCAGTATTGAAAGACTCAGCAGAAGCTGTGCCGTCATTATCATTCCTTCCATGTCCTTAGCGATTGATTTTTACTTGTTACTTAATCAGTTCCCGGGCCTGAATCCGCGTCAATTTATCCGTCTCCGCGTAATCTTCCAGCCGGGGCTCACGTATATAATTCAAATTCAATAAACATCGTTCCACTACCTCCGGGATCTCCAAAAAGCCTATCCTGTCTGTCAAAAATCCTGCCACCGCTTCTTCATTGGCAGCATTGAGTACACAGGGCATATTCCCGCCTTTTTCCAGGGCCTCGAAAGCGAGCGCAAGATTACGAAAAGTTTCTGTATCGGGCCTTTCGAATGTCAGCGCGGGATAATTTGCAAAATCAAACCTGGGAAAACTGCTTTTGAGTCGTTCGGGATAAGACAATGCAAACTGTATCGGTAAACGCATATCCGGTAATCCAAGTTGTGCTTTGATCGAGCTGTCCTCAAACTGAACCAGGGAATGAATTATGGATTGAGGATGGACTACCACTTCTACCTGGGACGGCTTTAATCCAAAAAGCCACTTCGCCTCGATCACCTCCAGCCCTTTGTTCATCAGCGTCGCAGAGTCGATGGTGACTTTCGCACCCATCGTCCAGTTCGGGTGTTTCAGTGCCTGCGATTTATTGACTTTTGCAAGGTCATTTTTCTTCATGCCACGGAATGGGCCACCCGATGCAGTGAGAATGATTTTTTCAATCCGGTTGTGAAATTCTCCGACGATGCACTGAAAAATGGCCGAATGCTCTGAGTCAATCGGTAAAATGTTAACGCCTTTTTCACGGGCGGCACCTGTAATCAGTTCGCCGGCCACCACCAGGGTTTCTTTGTTTGCCAAGGCGATGGTTTTGCCAGCTTCAATCGCTTTCAACGTTGGCTTCAATCCGGCATAGCCAACCAGTGCGGTGATAACCATGTCGATTGTATCCATCTGCACCACAGATGCAATGGCATTCTCACCTGCATAAACTTTGATGTCATCGCCCGAAAGGGCTTCCTTCACTTGTGAGTAAAGCGATTCATTTCCGATTACCACAGCGTTGGGTTTAAACTTTTTTGCCTGTCCGATTAACAGGTCCGCATTGCTTTGTGCAGTGAGAACCTCCACTTCAAAATGTTCTCGGTTGGCTTCAACGACTTCAAGGGTCTGCCGACCAATAGAGCCGGTAGAACCCAGAATGGCTATGTGCTTGGGCTGTTTCAAAGAAATAATCTCACTTCAGACATCGAGGGCATAAAAATACAATCAATTCCCTATTTAAATTAAATCTGTTCTTCATTTGACCGAACCGCCGAACCTTCATATTAGTAGTAAATTTAGGGATGCACCCAGAGATTGAACTCAAACTGATCCTGACGGCCGCCCAGGGCGACCCTCAAGCCTTGCGCCTTCTCATAGAATAACCAATAAAAAAATATATGAACCGTAAGTCAATTATCATACTGGCCGTCGCCATCCTCATTCTCGCCTCCTGCGAAAACCCGATGCGCTTTGAAACCCGCGTACATGAAAACGGGTCCCTCGATAAGACAATTACCTTCGAGAAGGCTGATTCGACAGTGGCGATAAGCAATATCTTCGGAATCAATGAAAGCAAAGGCTGGAAGGTCGAAATAACAAAGCTGCCTCAGGAGGATAAGTCAGACAAAAACTCCAACCCGGAATTCAGAATTAAGCTTCAAAAAAGTTTTAACTCAGTAGAAGATATAAACAATGAGCTGGATACCCCATTGGATTCGCTCTTTCATATTAATTCTGTATTTGAAAAAAAATTCAGATGGTTCTATACCTACATCCGGTACACCGAAACCATCCGGCCGATCAACCGGTTCAAACTGGTTTCTCCGGAAGATTACTTTAACCAGGAAGATCAGTCATTCATCAACCGGCTGCCAGCCGAAGGCACAGCAATTTCAAAAGCTGACAGTCTGTATTTACAGGTCCTCAATGAAAAAATTTCAGAATATTTTACCAACACCGGCATATTCAAGGAAGAGTACAAAATTCTTGAAGAAGTCCTGAAAAAAAACAGTGTGGACCAAAAGTGGCTCGATACCCTTCGCAAAAAACAGGACTTCATTTTCAACCACATTGACAAAATGAAAGGCGAAACTGATTTTGCTGCGAAGATGGCCGATAGCCTGAAAATTCCATTGCCCAAGCCCTCCTCTACCCGTGACTTTGAAGAAGCATCAAAGGATTTCAATTCACGCCTGGCGTTTATGAAGTTTGCCCGCGATGGAAAATATGTCAATGCAATTGAAATGCCCTGGACGGTAACCAACTCCAATGCTGACTCTGTTTCCGGAAACTATCTTGAATGGAAACCACTGGTGACCAAGTTTATCTACAAGGACTATGTCATGTATGCTGAATGTCGCCATCTTAACTTTTGGGCCCTGGTGGTCTCGGGGGTGATAGTTGGAATTACGGTGTTGGTATTCAGATGGAAGCGTTGATATAATTTAATTCGGAGGAGAATCTATTTTTACATTTCATAATGGAGGTTTTTATAAAATTATCTCCGAGAAAAGAAGAAAAATGTAAAATGAATAAATCGTAAATATAAAAGTGGCTACACCTACGATGCCTTAAACTCAACCAGTACATCAGCAATCGTTCTATCATTGGATAATCTCGGCACTTTATTTTGTCCACCCAGCTTTCCCTGTGACTTCATATAATCAATGAATGCATTCCGGCGAAGCGGTAAGACTTTTAAAACACTGAGAATGTTGCCGCGGATAAGATCATCATAATATACATTCAACTTGCGCATCTGCTGGTCCAGCTCTGCTACGAAAGCATTTTCATCCCGGGGCGGATTGGCAAACTCCACCAGCCATTCATGATGCGGGAGTCCGCTGGCCGGTGTCACTTGGGGAGCGACCGTAAATTCAACCAGCTCCACTTCAGGAAATTTTTGCATGGTCAGTTTCATGGCTTTCTCTACTTCCTCGCCAATGACATGTTCTCCGAATGCAGAGATAAAATGTTTGATCCTTCCCGTGACGATCAATCTATACGGTTTGATTGATACAAATTTGACAGTATCGCCCAATGAATAGCCCCACAATCCTGCATTAGAGTTGATAATGATAGCATAGTTTTTTCCTGTCTCCACCTGTTCAATCGACAATCGCCGTGGACTCTCTGAAAAAAATTCCTCTGATGGAATAAACTCATAAAAGATCCCGCTGTCGAGCAACAGCAACAACCCTTCTTCTTTTTGCGAATCCTGGTAGGCGATAAATCCTTCGGACGCCGGATACAATTCAATGGAATCAATGGTTTTCCCTATCGACTCCACCAGCTTGGCGCGGTACGGTTCGAAATTGACACCGCCGTAAATAAACAGGGAGAAGTTTGAAAACACATCCTTGATTTTCTTCCCCGTCCTGGCTTGAATCCTGTCGAAATACATCTGCACCCACGGAGGAATTCCAGAGATGAGCGTCATATCGGCATCCAGTGTTTCATCGATTATCCGCTCCAGTTTTTCTTCCCAGTCTTCTATCATGTTGGTGGCATAGGTTGGCTTCTGATTGCTTCTCAGGTAACCCGGGACATGATGATTGGCAATTCCCGAAAGCCTGCCGGTCTTTATTCCTGATTTTTCTTCGAGCTCTGGACTGCCGGAAAGAAAAATCAAACTGCCATCCACAAAGGCAGCCTTGCCGGTTTCATGTATATAACTCAATATGGCATTGCGGGCACTGTCAATGTGGTTGGGAATAGATTCCTTCGTGATGGGAATATACTTGGTGCCGGAAGTAGTGCCGGAAGTCTTGGCAAAATAAATGGGTTGGCCTTTCCACAATACATCACGTTCACCTGCCACTACTCTCTCCACATAAGGTTTGAGTGCCTCATAGTCACGAATGGGGACTTGCTTTTTAAAATCTTCGTGCGTCCTTATGCCGGCAAATCCATGGTCACTGCCAAACCGGGTATCACGTCCGCCCGCCATCAATTCCAAAAACACTTTCTGCTGCGATTGGCCGGGGGCAGAAGACCATGAACGCGTCTGACCGGCGATAAAAGCAGCAAATGGCTTGGCTAAAATGGACCTGAATCCCATCAATTTGGAGTTTGAGATCACAAAGGTGTATACCAATCCGAACTTATTAAAATCGGTATCGTTTTATATTTGTACCTGAATTTTCAATTCGAGCTATGCGCAACACGTTCAAGATTATTGTCACCGGTTTTCTAGCCGGCCTGGCCGGAGCCTATACTTTCACCCACTTTCAAAAAAGTGAAACCCCTGCAGGGGAGCCACGGGCTGACTATACCGTCTCCCATTATGTGCCGGATGAAACGTACAAGGCCAACGTGGTCATGCCTTCTGCCACCACCAACCTCGAGAATGTGGATTTTAGTATGGCGGCAGCCAAAGCTATCCCCAGTGTAGTCTATATCAATAGTATTTCACAAAGCGGCCCTTCCTACTCTTACTGGGAATTCCTTCTGGGCGGCGGATCCGGATCACAGACCCAGGTGAGCAGTGGTTCTGGTGTCATCTTTACTTCCGATGGATACATCATCACCAACAATCACGTTGTAGAATCCGCCGAAAAAATCCAGGTGATCCACAATAAAAAAGTATATGATGCCGAACTGATCGGTACCGATCCCTCTACGGACCTGGCTGTTTTGAAAATAAAAGAAATAAATCTTCCCGCGGTTACGCTCGGTAATTCCAAAACGCTGGCTGTTGGTGAATGGGTGGTCGCGGTGGGTAACCCACTCTCCCTTGCCTCTACCGTCACGGCTGGCATTGTCAGTGCGAAAGGTCGGAGAATTAATATTCTCGAAGATAAATTTCCAATAGAATCTTTTATTCAGACCGATGCGGCTATCAATCCAGGTAACAGCGGCGGCGCGTTGGTGAATAAAAATGGAGACCTGGTCGGCATCAACACCGCCATTATCAGCCGCACGGGATCATACACAGGCTACGCCTTTGCAGTTCCTGTTGACATTGCCAAGAAGGTGGTCAATGACCTGATCAAGTTCGGTATCGTGCAAAAAGCTTTTCTCGGTGGCAACGTCATTGAATATGACTTTCAAACGGCAACGAAATATGATCTTGATGCAACGGTAAAAGAATTTAAAGGTGTTGTACTGGCTGAACTGGATAAATCCGGTGCTGCCAGAACCTCAGGACTTAAGCTGGGAGACATCATCGTCAAAATTGATGACGCTGAGATCAACAGCAAGAGCGAATTCGAAGAGTCGCTGAGCTATCACTATCCCGGCGACAAAATCAACATCTCTTTTATACGGGGCGGAAAAACCATGACCACGACAATCGCATTGGTCAATAAAAACGGCGACACCAATTTTATCAAACGGAAAATTTACAGCGACGCATCACTGGGTGTGAATCTCGAACAGGTCGACTACGGCGTTAAAGTATATAAGATCAAGGATGGCCTGTTTAAAAATCTCGGGATACCGGAGAATTATACAATCATCTCCATCAACCGTGGGCGAATAAAAGATCCCCAGGAAGTCATTGACTTCTTCCATCAATATAAGGGGCGCGTCTTACTTTACGGGATTAACAGTTCGAAACAGGAAATGCCATTGCAGTTTGTACTGCAGTAGCATCAGGAACTCATCCTCATTTTGAGTTTCTTGGTGAGGTCCTCGACGGAGTTTTTGAAATTGGCGTCGGTCTTCATCATGTCTTCCACGGATTCCAACGCATGGATTACCGTGCTGTGATCACGGCCACCAAAATTTTCACCAATTAATGCCAGGGTAAGCTGGGTAAAGCGCTTGCAAAAATACATCGCCACTTGTCGCGGTATTACTATTTCCCGCTTCTTGATTTTTCCCTTCATCGCCTCGAGCTCAACCCGGAAATAATCGGCTACAGTCTTTTGAATAAAATCCACACTGACATCTGACTGGATTTCCTTCACAATATTTTTCATTACCTCCTTGGCCAGGTCGAGGTCAATTTCTTTTTTGAGCAACGTAGCATGGAACATCAGTGAGTTGAGCACGCCTTCCATGTCGCGCAGGTTGGTATCCACACTGTAGGCCAGGTATTCAGCCACTTCCGTGGGAATTTCAATACCATCCGATTCCATTTTATTGTGGATGATCGCCAGCTTGGTTTCAAAGTCAGGTTCCTGCAAGTCGGCTGTTAAACCCCACTTGAATCGCGACAACAGCCGTTCCTGGAATCCTTTCAGATCCCTGGGCGGACAGTCACTCGTCATGATGATTTGCTTGCCTGTCTGATGAAGCTGGTTAAAAATGTGGAAAAACATTTCCTGTGTTTTCTCCCTTCCCGCGAGGAACTGCACATCATCAAGAATTAAAAGATCGACTTGCAGATAGAAATTTTGAAAATCCTGCAGTTTGTGATTTTGCAATGCATTCAGAAACTGATTGGTGAAATCATTCTGATCCACATATAATACAATTTTTTCCGGAAGCTTTTGCTTGATTTCATTACCGATGGCCTGCACCAGGTGAGTCTTGCCTACACCCACACCACCATACAACATGAGCGGATTAAACGAAGTAACGCCGGGCTTTTTTGCCACTGCGACACCGGCAGACCGTGCGAGGCGGTTACAGTCGCCCTCCACGAAATTATCAAACCTATAACTTGAATTCAGTCGGGAATTGACGGTTTGGGGGTTCAGGGAGCGAAACTGAAAAGGAGAATAATCCTCCAGGTTGGCATTTCCATTGCTATTGGTATGATTGGCTGGAGCCTTACCATTGCCGTTGGGATAGTTTACGGTCAGGGGCGCATTCCGCTGATTGCCGCTGTCTACGATGACGGAATATTCCAGGCGGGCATTTACGCCCAACACATTGCGAATAGCCTTCTTCAGCACCGGAACATAATTCTCTTCAAGCCATTCGTAGAAAAATTGTGAAGGCACCTGGATCGTCAGCACATCGCCTTCATTCCTCAGGGGTACGATGGGTTTAAACCATGTACCAAAATTCTGCTCGTCTACTTCTTGCTTAATGATTTCGAGACAATCGGTCCAGACAGTTGCAGAATCAACCTCCATAAAGAATCGCGTCAGGTAGAATTTATTGCTCCCGAAATTTGGGAGGGAGACAAAGGTGTAAAAAAACGTCAGAACAAAAAAACAAAATGAAGCATTGATTTTTCTGAATTTTTTACCGTTATGCAATCGATCATTTAAGTGATAAATATTGTTTTAATGCAGCGGATGCATCAATTTGACAACCCATAAGGTTGCATGAAAGTTACGGATCAAAAAAAATTTAATGCCTTTAAGTCAGCCAGCCTGACAGAATGGGAAATTGCGGCACGCGAAGAACTGAAAGGAGCCGATCCGTGGAAAAAACTGAGTATTCCCCTCCAAGATTGTACGATCCTGCCTTTTTACGATCAAAATGAAGGCAATCGCCCCGCTCCCTTACTTCAGGTTTCTGAAAATAATTACCTGGGACCGCGAACATGGTTCAATTGTCCCGCTGTGCACGTAGACAATGAATCGAATGCCAACACTTTGGCCCTTGAACACCTTCGCAACGGTGCTGACGGCATTTCTTTTGAACTCGACCGGACTATAGATTTCAAATCGCTGTTACAATATATAGATCTACAATATTGCTCGCTCATTTTTTTAGCAAAAACCAATGCGCAAGTAATCGGCGACGCTCTGAAAGAATATTTGCAGTCTGAAAATAAATTAAACAATAACCTTCCTGTTGTTTTTTTGGGGAATACCCTTCTTCCCGGCGTTGTTAATTCCAATTTCTTCACCTCCGGTTTTGTCATCCCGACTGCAGCCATGCCGTCAGAAGAAATTGCTTCTTGTTTTATACCCCTTCTGAAAACCGAACCCTTCCAACCGCAAAGCCTTGCATTCAGTATCACGCTCGGAACTGATTTCTTTATGAATGTAGCCAAACTAAGGGCAATCAGAATGAACTGGCAGCGGCTCCTCACACACAAAAAAATTCAGGAACAACTCCCTTGCTGGATTCATGCCCGCGCTCTTCCATTAAATCCAAAAGAATTCCAGTCCCATGGCAATATGCTGAACAGCACGACTGCTGCCATGTCGGCGATACTCGGCGGATGCGATGCATTGACCCTGGAACCGGAAGATAATCAGTCACTATCGATACGCATTGCGCGCAATGTTTCCAATGTATTGCGGGAAGAAGCTCATTTTTCAAAAGTGGCTGATCCATTGGCCGGCTCTTATTTTGTTGAGTCGTTAAGTTTGCAGCTTGCCGATGCCGCCTGGAAATCTTTATCACTATGACGAAAGACTCAACGATACCACCGTGGCTTTCGCCTGAAAAAATTGAAGTACCACCTCAATTTTCTAATACTGAATTTGAACACTTAAAATTCTCAGCCGGAGTTCCTCCCTTTCTGCGCGGACCTTATGCCACCATGTTTACAGTCCGGCCCTGGACCATTCGTCAATATGCAGGATTCTCCACAGCGAAGGAATCCAATTCCTTTTACAGGAAAAACCTGGCAGCCGGACAAAAAGGATTGTCGGTTGCATTTGATCTTGCGACGCACCGGGGCTATGATTCCGATCATCCCCGCGTTGCCGGTGATGTGGGGAAAGCTGGCGTAGCGATCGACTCCGTACTGGACATGAAGATTCTGTTCGACCAGATACCGCTCAATCAAATGTCGGTGTCGATGACCATGAACGGCGCAGTATTGCCCATCATGGCATTCTACATTGTGGTGGCTGAAGAACAAGGTGTGCCCGCATCTCAACTCAACGGCACCATTCAAAATGATATTCTCAAGGAGTTCATGGTGCGCAATACTTACATCTATCCGCCCGCTCCATCGATGCGCATC
>DAOMZK010000012.1:0-15500 GCA_035438035.1 Cyclobacteriaceae bacterium
AATTCCGGTATTAATAAAGGGCGACCGCGATTTTGTAGGCCTCGCTCAAACCGGTACCGGTAAGACGGCCGCTTTTGGACTTCCCCTGCTGGAATTGATGGATGACCAAAGCAAAAACACCCAGGCCCTCGTACTGGCTCCAACCCGTGAACTGGTTATGCAAATCACCAGTGACCTGGAGACATTCACTGAAAAATTCAAATCATTCAATATTGTGGCGGTGTATGGCGGAGCTGCCATCAGTGAGCAAATCAGGAAAGTAAAGCGCGGTGCACAAATCATCGTGGCAACGCCGGGACGCCTTATCGACATGATTGAAAGAAAAGCCATCAATCTCAATACAGTTAAGTATGTCGTGCTGGATGAGGCTGATGAAATGCTCAACATGGGATTTAAGGAAGACCTTGATAAAATCCTGTCTTTTACTCCTGAAGAAAAATTCACCTGGCTCTTTTCGGCCACGATGCCCCGCGAAGTCAGGGCGATCATGAAAAATTACATGGCTGATCCCTTTGAACTCACCGTTGGAGAGCAGTCTGTTGGCAATGTGAATATTGAGCATCGCTATGTTGCGGTACAGGAAAGGGATAAATACCTGGCCCTGAAACGCATCCTCGATTTTAACCCGGACATCTTTGGACTAATTTTCTGTCGTACGCGCATCGATACTCAGCGTGTAGCTGAAATGCTTATCAAAGACGGCTACAGTGCCGATTCTCTTCACGGCGATCTCACACAGCAGCAGCGAGATCGTGTGATGATGAAGTTCAGATCACGAAACCTTCAGATACTGGTCGCCACCGACGTAGCGGCCCGGGGCATCGACGTGGAAGACATCACCCATGTCATCCACATGAACATGCCGGATGAAATGGAATTTTATACGCACCGCAGCGGACGAACGGCCCGTGCCGGAAAAAAAGGAATTTCCATTGCGTTGATAGGCAGGAATGAAATGGGTCGCCTGAAACAGGTGGAAAGGAATATCAAGGCGCCGGTAAAACGGATGCTTGTCCCAACCGGAGCAGAAGTGTGTCAGAAACAATTGCTCGGTTTGATGCATAAAGTCCGGGAAGTGAAAGTCAATGAAGCTGAAATTGGTGAATTTCTTCCGGCCGTTTTTGAGGAGTTGAATGATCTCAGCAAACAGGAAATTATTAAAAGATTCGCTTCGATAGAGTTCAACCGATTTCTCGATTATTACCGAAATTCGCCTGATCTTAATACCGATCAGCGTCGTGGGGAAGGCGGGACAGATCGTTATGCCACCGGGACAAGATTCTTTATTAATCTCGGCAAGATGGATGGCCTGGACAAAGGCAAGATGCTGGAGCTCATTGATGAGAGCACCGGACTCGGACAACGGGACATTGGTAAAATTGACCTGAAGGGAGCTTATTCTTTTTTTGAAGTGGAGAAGGAAATGGCCGATAAGGTGTCCAATGGTTTCAAAGGTATTGAATACCAGGGACGCCAGGTGCGGGTTGAAATTACGGATACAAAATCTTCCGATTCACCCAGATCTTCTTCAAAAAGAGAAGAGGGACCGCGAAGGGAAGAGGAACCCCGATCGAAGAAAAGAAAGGCCAACGGTGACCAAAAGTATGGTGACAAGAAATTCTTTGAAAAGCGATTTGGTGATAAAAAAAGAGGCGGGTTTAATAAGAAGTGGAGGTAGCCCCTCTATTTTTTAACCGTCAGTCGCTCTACCGGGAAAATTCCAAATTTTAATAATTCAGTATGTCGCACGATGGTGATGTCTACCATGGTGAGAATGTCTTTCCTTGTCAGTTCCCGAAATAATTCAAGCAGGTTGTTTACCGGTTTGTCGTTAAACGATACGATAATATCACCTTCGAGGAGTTGTGACCTTCCTGCTGGTGAATCAGGTTCTATGCCGGTAATGAACAATCCTTTTTGATTTGGTAGGTGGTGATGTCTCAGGATTTTCTGGTGTACCGGAACTTCCTGTAGCATAAATCCAAGGTAAGCCTTGAACACCTTGCCGGTTTGTATCAGTTGGCTGGCAACTTCTTTTGCAGTATTGATATCGACAGAGAAACTCAATCCCTGCGCGCCGCTTACGATGGCCGTGTTTACACCCACGACAAGTCCTTCGGAAGTGATCATGGGGCCGCCAGAATTTCCAGGGTTAAGCGCCGCATCAGATTGGATTACGTTGTCCACCATCATTCCGGATTGGGTTCTCATGGTCCGGCCCAGGGCGCTGACAACACCGGTAGTTACGGTGTGTTGATACCCCAGTGGGTTTCCGATGGCGATGACCAACTGCCCGATTTGTAGCTCAGCAGCATCACCCAGCCTGGCCGCAGAGTATCCCTCGGCATAGATCTTCAGGATGGCCAGGTCTGTATCCGGATCCTTTCCCACAAGCGTGGCTTCTATTTCATTTTCGTTGAGCAGGGAGACCATAATTTTTTCAGCGCCGTGAACAACGTGGTGGTTGGTGAAAATCAGACCATCCGATGAAAAAATAAATCCTGAACCGGAGCCCGCTGGCCGGAGTTTCCCATCGCGGGTTTTATACGTATCAATTTTAACTACAGCGTTCTTGACTGAATTGACAGCGTCAATGATCATTTGAGAATAAGCATCCATAGAGTTGTTTTGGCATCATACTCAATTACCTCTCCAGCCTGATAGGGCCTGAAAAATTGGCGCAAATTGGACCAATCAGTATATTGAGGTTGTTTCCAATCTTAATTTTTGTATTTTTTCGACCCCTTAATTTGGGTTTAAAGCATGGCTAAACTCAAGAATATAATAAAACAACTTTCAGAGAAGGACTACACGGCTATTTATGACTCCCTGATCAACGGCAATGCCGAAAAGTCAGCCTACCTCCTGAAAGCCATGCGCGAACGTCAGCTTTCTGAGAACAAAGTGATGGTGGAATTGGAAATCAATGCCAACGCTTATTACACCATGCGGTCTCGGCTGAGTCAAAAAATTGAAGAACATCTCGTTCAGCAGATGGAGAGCCCCCGTACTGACCTGCTCAGAAAAGTCGCCAATATTAATGAAGTCTTCTTTACGAAAAAGAAAACCATTGCCATTGCCATGCTTCGCAAGCTGGAAAAGGAATTGATTGAAGCGGACCTCGTGGGCGAACTGCCCACCATTTATAAGTTGTTGAAGAAACTGCACATCAACTCACCTGATTATTTCCAGTTTTCCCAGTTGTACAACCGCCACGTGGCGTACATGCTCGCTGTTGACAAAGCGGAGGATGTACTTACAGATTATTTTAAAAAGTACGGAGCATATTTCCTTACGGGGGATGATACAGAAAAGCTGAGTCTCGAAATGCTCACCAAGGAGATTCACAACATCGCGAACTTATATGAATCGCACCGTCTGTATGTGTACAAATGCTGCATCGTCGTGTTCCACCGGTTGTTTGTAGACAAGGAAGAAAATCTGCAACAAGACGAGGAATCCATCGAGGATATTTTTAAACGTGTACAGGTGATCTTCGAAACCTATACGCTGGATCCGGTTTACTATCATCTCAACCTGCTTTTCGAGTTTTTGAAACTGGAGTATTACAATCATTACAAAGTATTTAAACAAGCGGAGCGGTATTTTGAGGAAGTTAATGATGCAGCTTCCAACCTGCTGATCAATTATCCTTATTATACTTTTGCCGTGCAGTTTCTGATTTCAAAATTTGAACGGGCCCTTCGGTCCGGAACGGAAGCTGAACTTTATGCTGAACAGGCAGAATTGTTTGCGGACTATGAGCCCGATCCTAACAATGTACCGCAGCATGTCATTTACACTGTGTATCGGGCGATGTGCAGTTACTATACCGGTCGTTATGAAGAAACAGCCAAACTGCTGAATACGCTTATCAATGATGTCAGCCTAAAGAAATATCCACAGGCTCAAATGGAAATTAAGGCATTGTTATGCCTGCAATATTGTTTGCTAAAAGACATTGACTTGTTTAACCAGCTTTCTAACAGTGTGCAGCGCAACATCCGGATGATCGGCAAAGATGCCTGTGAAAATGTGCTGACTTTTTTGAAAATTCTTAAAATCGCTGTCAGTGAAGCAAAAAAAGAAAAGCAAAAGAAAATTGCTGTGCTCATCCCCAAATTCAGAACAATGACCGTGAAGTATTTCGCACCCACTTCATTTATCCGTATGGACGACAAATTTGTGGAGCGCCTGATAGCGCTTGAAATCCAGCGGGATCTTGCAGAAGATTCTGACCTGAAGTTCTAAATATTAAGTGAAATAATGCTGTCGTGTGTGAGCGGCTTGTTCAGGTATAGCTTCACATTCACATATTTTTTAGACCGGTTAAAGTCCTGGGGATTAATTGAAGAAGTCAGCATGATGATCTGGCATTTCTTCTTCGTAAAAGAAGTGAGTTTCTCAAATTCATCCAGAAACTGAAATCCATCCATCAGCGGCATGTCGATATCAAGAAAAATGAGGTCTGGGAGAACCTTGTCTGCCACATCGAGTTTCTCCATATTTTTCAGGAATTCGATGGCACTTTTGGCGCCGGTGTGCACATAGATATGCTCTGTGATGGACGCTGCTTCAATCATTTTCTGATTGATCAGGTTGTCAATCTCATTGTCGTCAATCAACATTACGGACCGATACTTTCTGGCTTGCATAGAAATTTAGCGCAAAATAAAAATACTCTTTATCTCAGGCAATAACAAACTGCCCGGGTAACCACTAAAAGTATTGTAGTACGAAGGTCTCCTTAAAAGGTTTTAAATATCGAATTTAATTCCTTGTGCCAGTGGAAGATTGCTTCCATAATTGATGGTATTCGTTTGACGACGCATATACACCTTCCAGGCATCAGAACCGGACTCCCGGCCTCCGCCGGTTTCTTTTTCTCCTCCAAAGGCACCGCCGATTTCCGCTCCGGATGTTCCGATATTGACATTAGCAATTCCACAATCACTCCCGGCATGAGAAAGAAAATATTCCATTTCCTGAACCCGGTTGGTGATGATGGACGATGACAGACCCTGCTTTACTCCATTTTGCAGGTCAAGAGCCTGCTCAAGGGTCTTGTATTTTATAAGATACAAAATGGGTGCGAACGTTTCGGCCTGAACGATAGGATAGCTGTTTTTCACTTCCGCTATCGCCGGCTTGACATAGCATCCGGAGGGGTATTCCTTTCCAGTCAGCACTTCACCCTCCACAACAAATTTCCCGCCTTGCTTCTTTATTTTGCTGAGTGCATCACTGTAGGCTTGCACTGCGCCTACATCAATCAACGGCCCCACATGATTTTTAGAATCCAGCGGGTTCCCGATTTTCAATTGCGCGTAAGCTTTCTTTAAGCGTGCCTTCACGATATCATACACTTTTTCGTGAACGATGAGCCTGCGGGTAGAAGTGCACCGCTGTCCGGCAGTTCCTACTGCGCCAAAGACTGCAGCGCGAATGGCGATGTCCAGGTTGGCATGTTCAGTGATGATAATCGCATTGTTCCCGCCCAGCTCAAGCAAAGGGCGCCCGAGTCTTTCACTCACTGTTGCGGCAACCACCTTGCCCATGCGAACTGAACCCGTGGCTGATACGAGGGCAATGCCTTCTGAAGCGGCAATTCTTTCACCTGTTTTAAAATCTCCATTGACGAGGCAGGAAACACCTTCCGGCACATTATTTTTTTTAAATACTTCTGCCACAATCTTTTGACAGGCGATACTGCACAATGGTGTTTTCTCAGAGGGCTTCCAAATGCACGTATCTCCGCAGACCCACGCCAGCATGGCATTCCATGACCACACGGCTACGGGAAAATTAAATGCAGAAATAATTCCCACCACACCCAATGGATGATATTGCTCATACATCCGGTGCTGCGGACGTTCGGAATGCATAGTGAGACCGTGAAGCTGACGCGACAAACCCACTGCAAAATCACAGATGTCAATCATCTCTTGAACCTCGCCCAATCCTTCCTGTGAGGACTTTCCCATTTCATACGAGACTAACAAACCCAGTGCTGGCTTGTGACGGCGCAGGGAGTCACCAATCTGTCTGACAATTTCTCCGCGTTGTGGTGCCGGTACAAGCCGCCATTCAGCGAAAGCGCTTGTAGATACGGCTACCACTTTATGGAATGCATCTTCATCCGCGCTCTCTACGGTGGCAATCAATTTTCCGTCTGTTGGCGAGTAGGACTTAAATGCACGTCCGTTGGATTTTATCCATTTTGTACCTGTAGAAACTCCGCGGTTCGCAGTTTGAATGCCAAGTTCCTTTAAAGTTGAAGAGACATTAATTTTTTCCATTCTTTTCTGGCCTCTAAAATGAGTGTGATAAATAATTACCAGGTGACACCGTAAGCCCCGTTGTCTCCATTTCGCGTAATGCCTTCCACGAGGATTCCGCCGGATTTATAACTCAGGATGCGATTGAGGTCTTCAACATTGTCAACGGTGACTTTATCAATATGCGTGATGATGAATCCGGTTTCAATTCCGGCCTTTTTCCATTTACCCGATTCCAGTGCACGAATGAGCACACCGCCATCAAGATTCTTGGTCCGAAGTTCGTTATAGGGAAGATCTTCCAGGGTGGCACCTTCAATGGTAAACAGCACCTCCGGTCTCACAATAGATTCCAGCCCTTCAATATTTTTCAAAATGGTATTTATGGTCTTTTCTTTTCCGTTTCTCCGGTAGGTAACATGAATGGTGTGACCCGGCCGGTGACGTGCCACCATTTCCTGCAGTTCTGAAACCCCTGACACTTCACGTCCGTCTATGGCGGTGATGACATCGCCGGAAGCAATGCCTGATTCTTCTGCCGCACTGCCAATATTGACCCGCTTCACCAATACACCTTTCAGGACATCCAGGTTTTCATCTTCCGCCAGTTCAGCGGTGACATCTTCGATTTGAACACCGAGTAACCCACGCTGTACAACGCCGAATTCCAGTAGATCATCCATAATTTTTTTTACGAGGTTGACCGGAATGGCAAATGAATAGCCGGCGTAACCCCCGGTGGTAGTGGCTATGGCCGAATTAATACCAATGAGTTCGCCTTTCAGATTCACCAGGGCACCGCCGCTGTTGCCGGGATTGACAGCCGCGTCGGTCTGAATAAAGGATTCAATCTGGAGATTATTTCTATCGCGGAGAATGCCGATGTTCCGGGCCTTGGCGCTGATAATTCCTGCCGTTACCGTGGAGGCCAGGTCAAAGGGATTGCCGACCGCAAGCACCCACTCACCGGTTGATGTGAGGTCGGAATTTCCATAACCAAGGAAAGGAAGATTTTTTGCTTTAATTTTTAAAAGTGCCAGATCCGTGCTGGGATCCTTCCCTATAATTTTGGCGTAGTAGCGTTCATTGTTGCTCATCACAATTTCAACCCGTGTGGCATCTTCAA
Organism: Cyclobacteriaceae bacterium; assembly: GCA_035438035.1. Lineage (GTDB taxonomy): Bacteria > Bacteroidota > Bacteroidia > Cytophagales > Cyclobacteriaceae > ELB16-189. The sequence goes on from DAOMZK010000012.1 coordinate 7,405, forward strand.
TGACATGGTTATTGGTTACCACATATCCATCATCAGAAATAATAACACCAGAACCGGATGGCCTTGCCCGCCGGTTGTAAAGCAGTTCCAGTTGATTAGTACTGAAATCGCCCAGGCCATAAGTGGTGTGCACGCCGACTACTGCCGGAGTCACTTGACTAGCTGCAAATTGAAAATTCGGTTCAATGGTAATGCGGTGGGCTGAATCGAGCCCCATCCTTGTAAAAGTTAGATCCTGGTGTTTTTCAATGGAAGCGTAATCCGGAAGCGATTCCGTATACCGCAGGGTCATAACCGCACCGGTAATTGCCCCAATGAAGGCTGCAACGACAACTGCCAGTATGATCAGGATCCGCCTCATTATATTTATGAATCGAAAGTTAAGTTAATTCCTGAATTCAAACAGGCCGATCGAAGACGGTACCAATCCCAGGTTCAACAACGAAAAGGGCGCCCTTATTCAGGAACGCCCTCACTAACCCACACCCAAACCTTTCTTAATTGACCTTTATGGAGGTCTTCAATTCTTTCTTTTCATCTTTCGGGATCGTCAGTTCAAGAATGCCATTGTTATAAGTAGCATTGATCTTGTTGCTGTCGACATTTTCAGGCAACGTGAATGATCTGCTGAACGAACCGAATTGTGTTTCAATTGAATGATAGTTATTTTCTTTCTTCTCATTCGTAAACTTGCGTTCTCCGCTAACGGTAAGGAGATTATTTTTTACTTCAATGTTAAAATCTTCCTTTCTCAGTCCAGGCGCCGCAAATTGTAATTCAAAAGACTTCTCATTTTCGAGAATGTCAACCTTGGGCACAAACTGGCTTCCGCCAGAACGGGTAACCGAATCATTAAAAAAACGATCCAGCATGCTGCTGAATGTGGTGGGCACATAATCGGCCGGGTTGTATCTGATGATGCTCATAGTGTTAATTTTTAAGGGTTAATAATTCAAATTTCTTATTCGATAACCCTTACAGGAAATTCTATGCCGATACAGAATTGAAGACATTATGACATAAATCAGGCAATTCAGCACCCATTTTATGTCACTATGGCGTGAAATGACTGTTAAAATTGCAAAGCTTTGTGTAGAGAAGGAAGTGGGGTTTCGGCATACTAATTCAAATGCGCTGGACCATTAGTAAGAATTTCAGGATTCATCAGGGTTTTGGCGCAGGCTTCGGCATGCGGTAATTCATAGCGGTAGAAAAACTTCATCGTATGGATTTTACTCCTGTAGAATTCTGGGGTTTGATCTGAAAAGTCAGATTGAGTAATTTTTTGACTGGCGGCCACTGCCATTTTAATCCATTGCCAGGCAATGATCTGTAAGCCGAGCATCTCCATAAATACGGTGGCATCGGCCAGGTAGCGATCCACATCTCCTCCGGCTGCAAATTTTCCAAGATGTCTCATGACGTCATCGATCCTGTTCAACTCCTGTTGCAACTGCAGCGCATTCCCTTTTAGATCATCCAGTTTTTCTGCATCCGCAATTGTGGCATTCATCACGGAACGCAGTTCCCGTAGTGCCTGTCCTTTTTCCATCACCACTTTTCTGCCCAGGAGATCGAGGGATTGAATTCCGGTTGTCCCCTCATAAATCGACATGATTTTCAGGTCGCGGTAATGTTGCTGTACCGGGAAGTCGGTTGTAAACCCATAGCCGCCCAGCACCTGGATGGCAAGTGAGGCAGAACGACTTCCCTGTTCGGACGAATAAGTTTTCACAATCGGCGTGAGTAGTTCCAGCAAAAGCCAATGCGCATGCCGTTCTCCTTCTTTGGCGTGATGGGCCAGATCGTACAACCGGTTGCATTCCATAGCCAATGATAAGGATCCTTCGGTTATAGCTTTTTGTGTCAGCAACATCCGTTGCACGTCGGCGTGGTTGATAATCAAAGTAGGAGGATGCAGGGGATTTTTTTCACTGGCCAGCCTGCCTTGAGGTCTTTCTTTGGCGTAGTCGAGTGAAGCGTAGTATGCTGCCGTGGCAACCGATGCGGCCGTTTGACCAACTCCGATGCGGGCTTCATTCATCATCTGAAACATGTAGGACAGGCCCTTGTTGGCTTCGCCCACAAGCCATCCCTTGCATTTGTTTTCATCCCCAAAGACAAGATGTGTCGTGGAATAGCCGCGTTGTCCCATTTTCTGAAAGTCGCCTGCACAAAAGACGTCATTGGGTGTAAGCGTACCATCTTCTTCGGGCCAGAATTTTGGAATAATGAATAATGAAATGCCTTTGACTCCGGGTGGTGCGCCTTCAATTCTCGCCAATGTCAGGTGAATGAAATTATCGCATGCATCGTGCTGTCCGGCTGAAATAAAAATCTTCTGCCCCTTGATGGAATAAAATCCGTCATGGAGTGGTGATGCAGAGGATATAATATCAGTCAGGGAACTTCCGGCCTGCGGTTCGGTGAGCGCCATCGTCGCCTGCCATTCACCACCGTATACTTTGGGAACAAATTTTTTTATCTGTGCCTCATTTCCAAAACTGGTGATGAGAGCTGCAGCACCGGCGGAGAGACTGAAATATCCCTGGCAGCCGTTGTTGGCCGATTGGAAAATATGCTGGCCAGCGTTGTACACCATCATGGGAAGTTGAAGTCCGCCATGATCAAAACTGGCGGCTCCGCCGATCCATCCCTGTTCTGCCGCCTGCCGGATAATAGTTTTCAATTGAGGATGCGTTGCCACACGACCCTTTCCGTCATAACGTGCCGGATTTTCATCCATGATTTTAAAGTAGGGGGCCATATCACGATCAGCCAGCAGTTTTGCAGATTCTACAATCATCCACGCCTGCTCCCAGTTGAGGTGGCTATATCGCTGCAGTGTAAATAACTCGTGCAGGTTGTGAACATCCTTCAATAAGAATTTGAGATGTTCCATGCTGGTATACCTTGCCATGGATTATTGGATCATGTTGTACTACGAAATATAATCAATGTGAATTGTTAAACGGATTATCTTTGCGGTCTGAAAAACAAAATAACCATGGCGGCTTTCTTTCACCTAAACAGCACCAAAAAAGGCCTCGTATTCCCGGAAATTGAAAATTATCTGAATGACAGCAGGCTCACGGTGCAAACCAAAGATATTATTCGTCCCTGGGGTGGATTCTTTGTTATCGCTGAAAACCTGGCAGAACAATTCATAAGCCAATTTTTCCCGGACGAGAAATTTGAAGAGCTGAAGAAGGCTGGAAAACTAAGTCCTAAGATTTTAGTTGTACAGCCGAACATGAGGCTATCCTGGCAGTATCATCACCGTCGTGCGGAATTGTGGCGTGTCATTTCAGGCAAAGTTGGCGTGACCATCAGCGACACCGATGCAGAGGATCAGAAAATGGAATTGAACGTTGGTGAATCCATCAGTCTCAGGCAAGGTCAGCGGCATCGTTTACGAGGCCTTGACCAGTGGGGTGTAGTAGCTGAAATCTGGAAACACACGGATGCCAATAATCCTTCGGATGAAAATGATATCGTCCGTGTTCAGGACGATTTCGGTCGTTGATCCAATTACTTAACCAACATTTTCCCACCAGCGAACGGATTGAAAGGATTCTTTCAAACTCATTTCTTCACCGATGTGCGGATGAGCGATTGATACATTCAGCCGCTCTGCCTCTTGGGTCACGCGGGCAATGGGTTCATCCCATGCATGGAGAGACAAGGCGAATTTCGACCAGTGTACAGGAAAAAGTTTATGTGCGCGTAGGTCAATGGCTGCCTGCACCACTTCTTCCGGCATCATGTGAATGTATTGCCAATTCTCATTGTACTGCCCGCATTCCAGGATGACCAGGTCAAACGGTCCGTGGTCAGTACCAATTTTTGAAAAATGCCTGTCATAACCCGAATCGCCGCCAAGAAATAATTTCGTTGTCGGTGTGGTGAGCACAAATGACAGCCAGATCACGGTGTTTCGTTTGAATGTTCTGCCGGAAAAATGCCGTGCAGGTGTGGTGTTCACTTTAAATCCTTCATCCAGCAATATTTCTTCATTCCAGTTCTTTTCTATAATAATGGCCGAATCGTATCCCCAATGTTCCAGGTGTGCCCCTACACCCAGTCCGGTAATTACTTTTTTAATCTTAGGCCTCAGTTTGGTGATGGTATCAAAATCAAGATGGTCCCAATGATCATGCGATATGAACAAGTAATCTATGGTGGGTAAATCTTCTGGTGTGTATACATCACTGCCTTCAAAACTTCTGGTGGTGAATTTTATCGGGGAAGCGCTTCCACTTAAAACGGGGTCCATGAGAATTTTCTTTCCATCTACCTGGATAAAATAGGATGAGTGACCAAACCACACGATTATGTTTTTATCCGGTGAAAGTTTTAAGAGATCAGTTTTCTTTGAAGGAAGTTTAGCAGCGGGTTCATTCCTTTTATTCTTGTTGAAGAAAAAATCCTTTAGCAAGGTAAAGTAGCTCACGCCCTCCTTCAGAGGCGGTGTAAAGTTCTCATTCTGAAACTGCCCTTCCCTGTAATTGGGAGCGGATTGAATTTTTTCAAGCCTGGCTCCGGTTGGCATTTTGCCAAAACTGGACTGTTGCATGAAAAAATAGACTGCAACGGGGAAAGCAATGAGAACAGCAATGAAAATCAGCATGTTTAATATTTGATTTAAATCAACTTCCGATGGAGACGTTCAAATTGAAGATTTATTGTTGAATACCTTGCTACTGAGCACGCAGAAAAAATGAAATAGAGAATTTAATGGGCTTTACGCCGCTGTGGCAAAGTTTAGTCAGCGCGCAGCCCCGCCGTCAATCGTAAGGCAGATACCATTTACAAATGAGGCTTCATCTGAAGCGAGGTAGAGATATCCGTTGGCAATGTCTTGCGGCTTTCCCCAATGTCCAACAGGAATGTGGGCGATACTTTGCTTTCTGATTTCCTCGGGCATGGCATCGGTCATCGCTGTTTCGATAAACCCTGGTGCTATGCAGTTGGCCGTAATCCCAAAACGACCGAGCTCCAACGCCCACACCTTGACCATTCCGATAATCGCTGACTTAGTCGCCACATAATTTGTCTGACCATAGTTGCCGCGGATGGCCACATTCGAAGAGGCAGAAACAATTCTGCCGTATTGTTGTGCTTTCATAATCGGCGCTACCGCCTGTGTGCAATTGAAAACGCCGGTGAGATTTACCGCCATGACATCGTTCCATTCCTCTATGGACATTTTGAGCAATGTGCGGTCTTTGGTTATGCCTGCATTGTTGATAAGAATATCAATACGTCCGAAGGCCTTGGCGGTGTCGGCAGTTGCCTTCATGACCTGTTCGCGGTCACGGACAGAGACTTTAGTAAACCATACGTGATGCCCGGCTTTGTTTAGTTGGCTCGCAACCTCTTCCCCCTTGGGAGAAACATCCCAAAGGGCAACTTTAGCGCCTTCCCTTACAAATGTATTCACGGTTGCCAATCCTATTCCGGACGCTCCGCCCGTGATAATGGCTACTTTATCTTTCAGTCTCATGAAATTATTTTTTAAAAAAGTGCAGTAATCAATTCTCCAATATAAGCAGGCTTCTCCTCACCCTGTATTTCCATCTTACATTCCAGGAAAAGTTTTACACCCCCCTGCGGCATATCTTCAACATTCATAATCTTTCCGCTCATGCGAATCTTGCTTCCTGATTTTACGGCTACCGGGAAGCGGGCCTTGTTCAATCCATAGTTGATTGATGTGGTGACGCCTTCAATGGAAAGCAGTTCAAAGAAAAACTTTGAAGCGAGCGACAAGGTCAAATAACCGTGTGCAATGGTTTTTCCTTCCGGCATGATTTGTTTCGCCTTCTCGACATCAACATGAATCCACTGGTAATCCTGGGTAGCTTTCGCGAAATCGTTAATCATTTCCTGGGTAACCGTAAACCAATCACTGATGGGAAGAGACTGGCCGGTGTATTTTTTTATGTCCTTCAGTTGAATAACCAACGGTCTTGAAGTGGATTCGTTTTTCTTTTCAGACAGGGGCGGCGTTGCGCTGATGGGAATCGGGTTCTCCATCCAGTCTCCTACTTTTACAATCGCTTTTCCCACGACTTTCCTGTCCATCAAATCCCGAAGGGCGTGTGCTGCGTTTTCCAGTGGATAAATTTTATAGATGTGCTGTTTGATTTTTCCAGATTGAATCCAGGTAAGAAGTTGTCCGAAATTCTGTAGGTTTTGTTTAGGCTCTCGCTCGGCAAAACTTCCCCAGAAGACGCCGGTGATCGAGCACCCTTTCAGCAAGGGCAGGTTGGCAGGGAATTGCGGAATGTTTCCTGAGGCAAATCCCACTACCAGATAGCGACCTTTCCATGCCATTGACCGAAGTGCGGCTTCAGCGAGCGGACCACCAACAGGATCGCAGACGACATCAACACCTTTGTCGTTGGTGATCTCTTTTATCCTTGAACGCAGATCTTCGGTTGAATAATCGATTAGCTGGTCAGCACCTTTTTCCCTGCAGATGTCCAGCTTGGACCTGGAGGATGCCGCCGCGATTACAGTGGCTCCCATTTGTTGGCCCAGTTCCACAGCGGCAAGGCCGACACCGCCGCCTGCTCCCAATACAAGGAGCGTTTCTCCCTTTTGAAGATTGGCCCTGTCTTTCAACGCATGATACGAGGTGCCGAAAGTATAGAGTGTACAGGCTCCTGTGATATAGTCCATTCCCGACGGCATTGGAAAAACCCGGTTAGCTTTAACAATGACCTGTTCTGCAAAACCGCCCCAGCCGGAAAGCGCGATAACACGATCACCTTTTTTGAAGTGCTTCACCTTCATTCCGACAATGTCAACCTCCCCGGCGATTTCTCCTCCGGGGGAGAACGGAAGAGGAGGTTTGAATTGGTATTTATTCTGAATGATCAGGACATCAGGGAAATTTACACCGCAGGCTTTCACATGGATGCGAACTTCGTCGGCAGCCGGTTCGGGGGTGAGTATATTTTGGAGAGAAAGTGTTTCCGGCAGTCCAAAATCCAGACATTGTATGGCTTTCACTGGTGTGGATTATGGTGTTGGAGATTTTCTTTTTAATTCCGTCAATTCTGTTTTAACATTTCTGAGTTCGGCCATAATTTCATTCATGCCTTGCTTGAGTTGGACATAGGAATCAGTATCAGCCACAGCCGAATCAACTTTTTCCTGGATATCATGTTCCATTTTGTTTTGGACCTGTGAAGTCATTACGGCAATGAAGACATTGAATGCAATGATCGATGTGAAGATTACAAAACTGACAAAATAAAGCTGAATGATGAAGGGGTTGTATGCGGGAGTATGGGTTTTGATATCATCCATTACATCCGACCAGTTATCCAGTGTCATGACCTGGAATAATGTAACAAAGGAATCGACCATCGTGCTGAAATTGCAGGTTTCAAATACACGTGATTCAAACATGAACATTCCCATAATGGCATAAATATAATTGAGGATTAGGAGCAGGACAGCAAATGAGAAGACAGTCGGAACAATGCTCATGATTCTCCGCTCCACTTCTTTCAGATGTTCGCTGATTTCAAGCAATCTGAAGATTCGGAAGATCCTGAATAAACGCCCGACCTGAAAAAAACTGGGGTGCAGGAAAAGTTGGGCGAAAATGCCAATCGTACTCAACAAGATAAGGATGAAATCAAAGTAATTCCAAAAGCCATGCTCTGTAAACTCGACTACGGTTCGGGTTTTCCCGTCCCTGTTTACTTTTTTTAAATGAAAGAGCACAAAAAACAATCCGGGATGATCCTCGGCAAGAATCCGGAGAATTATTTCAATGGAGAAGAAGGAGAGGAAGATATAATCAATGATTCTGAACAGGTGTTGCCATTCCGGTTCCTTCAGCACGGTCTCAATGCCGATGAGGCAGGCAAAGGCAATGATGGCATAGTTCACGATGTGACAGAACTGTTTGCTTCTTGCGAATAATTGGATGCTGGCGTGGTTCATAGTCATCAATTGGTGGATTAAATCGATTGTGCAATGAAATTACACCTAAAGAGGAAACCTTGTGTGCAATGGGTGATTTTTTGAAAAGGGTCTTATTCACAAAATTTCTCCATGAATGGTACCCGGGACTT
>DAOMZK010000013.1:0-15247 GCA_035438035.1 Cyclobacteriaceae bacterium
AATGGTTGTCTTCGTAAATGATTTCGAAGGGAGTGTTCATTGGCGGGTGGCGTACACGGCATAACATCCGTTCCCGGCCAGCCGCTGTGTTGTATGATAACCTGCGGCATGCAAAAAGTGGTTGAGGGATTTTTCATTCCGCTGATCTTCATCCAGGTTGTGGACTTCAAGAAAAATAGCTTTTATCTTCTTCCAGATTTCAGGTGAAGATTCGTAGACGATTGGATATTCGCTGCCTTCACAATCGAGCTTGAGTAAGTCAACGTGATCGAGATTATTGTCGCTTAAAATCTGTTCCAGTGAAATGGCTTTTACCGTAACCGCTTTCAGGTTCTGTGATTCAAAATCCTGGTAGACTGAGGCCGTGACAGAGTTGTCGCTGTTCGATTCTTTATACAGGGTGATGGATTCCACGGGGCGGCCGGTTACTGCCCGGTGAAAAACCCTGGCTTTACCTGCCACAGGATTAATTTCAATATTGTTGCGGTAAAGTTTATAATTCTCCTCAATGGCTTCGTAGGCATAAACCGAAGTATTCGGCTTCTTCGACAGCAAGAGCATGCTAAAATACCCAGCATTTCCTCCCACATCCACAACCACCGGAGTCTGTGGAAGGGTATTGATCCAGTCATCAATAGAATAAAAATCGGTAAGAAAAATTTCCTTGAAAACAAGGTACAATTCAAATGTGGGTACATCAAAAGTTAAGGCAGTTCCCCGAGTGATAAACCGGGCAGGCGTGAAGGTTTTGGACTGCTTATGACTGAAATACAAGGGCCAGTTACGGATAAAACGGAAAAGATTCCAATAGCGACCCAGAGAAGATTCAGTCATAGGACAGGATATTTACAAATCTCAGCAATATTTTATTATTCCTTGAACTCCGAGGTGAAATGGAAACGGATATCCGGAAAATTATCCTGTACCATCTGTAGCCAGGCTTTTGACTCTGCCATAAAGACGAGCTTCCCTTCTTTGTCTTTCGCGATGTGCCTCAGCTTGGAATTGATAAATTCCTGAAGTTTTTTTTCATCCCCGCTTGAAATCCAGCAGGCCTTATAAATATTCTGAGCTACAAATTCCACAGTAGCATTGTATTCATGCTTGAGGCGGAATTGGATCACTTCAAACTGCAGCGCGCCGACGGTGCCAATCACTTTACGTTTGCCGATGTCAAAAGTGAAAAGCTGAGCCACACCCTCCTCCATCAACTGCTGAAGGCCTTTTTCAAGCTGCTTGCTTTTCATCGCGTCCTTGTTGACAACCTCCTTAAAAATTTCTGGAGAGAAGCTGGGTATGCCGGTGTACTGCAGTTTTTCGCCTTCCGTGAGCGTATCACCGATTTTCAGGTTGCCGGTATCAAAAATGCCGACGATGTCTCCCGGCCAGGCTTCATCGATGGTTTCCCTGTCCTGGGCAAGAAAGGCGGTGGCATTGGAGAATCGAAAGCTCTTTTCCTGCCGAACATGGTAATAATTGTTACCGCGTTCAAACTCACCGGAACATACCCGTACAAACGCAATCCGGTTGCGATGTCTTGGATCCATATTAGCATGAATCTTAAATACAAAACCACTGAATTTTTTCTCATCCGGTTCCACCACCCTCAGCGTGGTCTCCCGTGGCAGCGGAGGGGGCGCCATCCGGATGAAAGCATCCAGCAATTCTCTCACTCCGAAATTATTTACTGCACTTCCAAAAAATACAGGTGCCACTTTCCCCGATAGATACTCATTCACATCAAAGTCGGGATAGACTCCTTCAATTAATTCTACATCTGCCCGCAACTGACGAGCATGATTCTCGCCAACAAGTTCGTCCAATTGAGCGCTGCCAATACTGGCAATATTAATTCCCTCCTGTATGACGACCTTGCTCGCGGTAAAGAGATTTAGATTTTTTTCATACAGACTGTATACACCTTTAAAGGTTTTACCCATACTGATGGGCCAACTCAATGGCCGGACCTTGATATCCAGTTTCTCTTCAATTTCGTCCAACAGATCGAATGGATCCTGCCCCTCTCGATCCAGCTTATTGATAAAACAGATCACCGGTGTGCTGCGCATCCTGCAGACTTCCATCAGTTTTTCGGTTTGTGTCTCCACACCTTTCACACAGTCGATAACCATGATTACGCTGTCCACGGCAGTCAGGGTCCGGTAGGTATCTTCCGCAAAATCCTGGTGACCCGGAGTATCAAGGAGATTGATCTTTATGTCCTTGTAAGTAAATCCCATAACCGAAGTGGCCACGGAGATACCCCGTTGTTTTTCGATCTCCATCCAGTCACTGCGGGCGTGGTCCTTGATCTTGCTGGATTTTACAGCTCCTGCTTTCTGAATGGCACCCCCGAACAGCAATAATTTTTCCGTAAGCGTAGTTTTGCCCGCGTCCGGGTGACTGATAATGCCAAACGTCCTGCGACGGGCAATTTCCTGATCGATTGTCATTTAAAATTTTAAGGTCGCAAAGCTAAAAATTTGCCGGCTAAAACCTTAATATGAATCGCGTGACAGGGATGATCAGAGTTTCAATTTGAATTTATCCAGTTGGATGTCATCCAGTCCCTTCTGATCAAAAGGGTGCTCCATTTCATCCTGAACATTAAAAAGTGAAATCAGAATGAAACCTGTCACCATACTGAGCGAATACACAACCCAATCTGAAGCATGATTATGATCGTCCAGTCTGTGCAGCAAAGCCGGCGTGTAGATAATCGGGAAAAAGTATATAAAAATCTTGCAATAAGCCCGTAGACTGATGGGTGTACGGTGGGAATCGATGGCCACCAGGTTTTCAATGCTGGCGTGCACGTCCTTCATAAATCTAAAAATTTTAAATGCTTCAGAGCCACCTACTTCTTCCTTGTTGGCCATAATAAACTGGAAGATTGCATCTTCATGGGCCCGAAGGCTTGACTCATCTTTACTGACTTTCCCGAGGTAATTGTGAAAGTCATCTGACAATTGCTGTATCGTATTTTGTATTTGAGCCCTTTTTGCATCATCCAGTTTCTTGCACCGAAGGAAACAATGATGGACTGTGGTCAATGCTGATTTTAGGCGGCTAAGGTGCTCGAGCGCCTTTTCACGGCGTCTAAATGCCGCCCGGATGGTGAATACAAGAGGAAAAATGATAGCAATACTGATTACGGTAAGATCAAAATTGTATTCTATCTTGTAATAAATGACGAAAAAAGATGTGACAAAACAGATTAATAAAACCTGAAAAGTCCTGATATTTATAATCTGTAAATATTTTTTCATTGGCTGCTCTTAAGTCTTTAACAATATAAAAAAAATACCGTGAAAAAGCTCCTCGCACTTATCGCCTTCGGATTGCCCTTCATCCTGAACGCACAAAAATCAGATGTCACTCCCTTGTTTGTGGACAAGACCCCACTGGACATCAAGTTGAAGGTGTCCTTCAAAGATATTAAAAAGAAAACCAATGATTCAACCTATCTGCCCTCTGTGCTCCAGTATAAAAATGCAGGGGGGCACATGGGATTCACTCAAGATCGGTGTTCGCGCACGCGGAATCTACCGGAGAGAAAATTGCTACTTTACGCCGCTCCGGTTAAAGGTTAGCAAGTCGGACGGTAAGGGAAACCTGTTTGAAGGCAACAAAAGTCTGAAACTGGTTTTGCCCTGCATGAATAATGACGGTAAAAACCCGCTGGTGATAAAGGAATACATTTGCTATAAGATGTATGAGGTGGTCACACCTTATTATTTCAACACACGCCTCGTCAACATCGCCCTGACGGAGATGGATGGAAAGAAGACCAAGAATGCACAACTCACCGGCATTCTGATTGAGGACGATGACGTGGTGGCTAAACGTCACCATGCAAAAGTGGTGGAGATGAAACTTCATCCCAAGGCACTCAATGACACCGCATCACTCTACCATGACATTTTTCAGTTCATGATCGGCAACACCGACTGGTCCACAGCCTTCCAGCACAACGCGAAACTCATTTTTAAAGAGCCCCGGACCTATATTCCACTCACCTATGACTTTGACATGTCAGGGTTTGTTGACGCGCCTTATGCTGTGGTAGCACCTGAATTGGGAATAACCAATGTGAAGGAAAGACTGTACCGCGGATTCTGCAGGAAAGAGCCGGTGGTTCAGGCTGTCCGACAGGAATACCTGAAAAAAGAACCACAGATCATGGCGATCATTGACAGTTTTGAAAAGGAATTCAATCCCAAGGATTTTAAAGTCATGAGGAAGTACATTGAAGACTTCTACGCCATCATGAAGAATGATGCCAAGTTTGGTCAACTTATTGTACAGGGTTGTAGAAATCAATAATCCTTTACAAACTGGCTTAAAAGAGCACAGACTTGTACCCGCTGGTATTGCGCAGCATCGCTGATATTCCTTTTCCCACAGATAAAAGCGGCTGTTGATCCAAATGAACCGGAATCTGAATTGATTGCTCCAGCCTTTGTTGCAAACCCCTCAGCATTGCGCCTCCACCGGTAACAAAAATTCCATTACCGTAAATATCCGCGGCCAATTCAGGTGGACAAATTTCCAATGTCTGTCGGATATGGTCTTCAATAGTTCGAAATGACTGTTCCAGCATTTGCACCACATCGCAGTGTGTAATCAATTTACTAACTGGCAGTCCCTCCCTGATATCTTTTCCCTTTACCATCACCGGGCTGGGCGCTTCGGCAAGTTCATTCATGACGGCGCCGACCTCAACCTTTACCCGTTCGGCTGTTTTCCAACCCACCTGGAGATTATAGCGCTTGCGCAGATGATCCTGTATATTTTCTGTAAAGGTGTCGCCGGCCGTCTTGATAGATTGAAATACCGCCACTCCGGAAAGTGAAATCACGACAATCTCCGTGATGCCGCCACCAATATCAATGATCATTTTGCCTTCCGGTTCCTGAATGTTCAGTCCCATACCCACAGCTGCTGCCAGCGGTTCCACCACCAGGAATCGCTTCCTTGAATTGAACTGGTCCAGCGTATCACGCAAGGCCCTGCGTTCTACCTCAGTTGTTGAATAGGGTACGCCAGAAATAATTTCATCAAATCCGTTCCTGAATCCGGACTGGGTTGAAATTTTTCTCACCATCGCCTTGATCATAGCCAATGCTGAATCATGATCGGCGATAACGCCACACTTGAGCGGTTTTACAGGCTGGAGGTCTGAATGATTTTTTTCAAAAATCGCATAGGCCTCTTCGCCCACTGCTTTGACCGAATGATTTTGTTTGTTAAAAACAATGTAAGAAGGCTGGGTCAGGAGAATCTGTTCCTTGTCGGTCAGCAGCGTGTTATTATTGCCCAGATCAATAGCAAAACTTGTACGTCTTAGAAAATCAGGAATAAACATCAAGTTGAAAATTTTGCTCAATGTAAAGGGAAATGAATCGATCAGACATAGGGATAATCCTTATATTTTGTTTAGAAATTCATTTTTGACTTCAATCCCATTTTCGTCATTCGGGCTGTAATTCAGGGCCTTATTTCCTGCCATTGTGTCATTTAATTCGCTCAAAATACCATTGGCATAAGCATTGAGTACAGGAGACTGAATTGAATTAATTAAATACTGAGAATCATGGGAAAAATAATAGGAATAGACCTTGGGACTACCAATTCATGCGTTTCCGTAATGGAGGGCAGTGAGCCGGTGGTTATCGCGAACAGCGAAGGTCGCAGAACAACCCCTTCCATAGTAGCTTTTCTGGACAACGGAAAAGGGGAACGGAAAGTAGGCGATCCGGCCAAACGCCAGGCGATCACCAATCCGAAAAATACGGTGCAATCCATCAAGCGTTTCATGGGCAAGAAGTTCAAGGACGTCAGCGGTGAAATGAAGATGGTCAGCTACGCGGTTGAAAGCGGAAGCAATGATACGGTGAGAGTCCGCATCGGTGACCGTCTATACACACCACAGGAAATCTCTGCCATGATTCTTCAAAAAATGAAGAGCACGGCTGAAGATTATTTGGGTACTACTGTTACCGATGCTGTCATTACTGTGCCTGCTTACTTTAATGATGCAGAAAGACAAGCCACCAAAGAGGCTGGTCAGATTGCAGGTCTGGATGTGAAGAGAATTATCAACGAGCCCACAGCGGCAGCGCTGGCATACGGTCTGGACAAGAAAAACAAAGACATGAAAATAGCCGTCTACGATTTAGGTGGCGGTACTTTTGATATTTCAATACTCGAATTAGGGGATGGCGTATTTGAAGTAAAATCCACCAATGGTGATGTGCACCTTGGAGGAGACGATTTTGACTCTCGCATCATGAACTGGCTTGCTGATGAGTTCAAATCAGAAAAAAATATTGACCTCAGGAAAGATCCAATGGCATTGCAACGCCTGAAGGAAGCCGCCGAAAAAGCCAAGATTGAATTGTCGAGTTCACAGGAAACAGAAATCAATCTTCCTTATATCACCTCTGTTGATGGTGTTCCTGAACACCTGGTGAAGAAAATCAGCCGTGCAAAATTTGAACAGCTCTGTGATGATCTGATCAAGCGTACACTGGAGCCTTGCCGTAAAGCAGTCGCAGATTCCGGTATCGCTGTTGGTCAGATCGATGAAGTGATTCTTGTTGGAGGTTCCACCCGTATCCCGCGTATTGTGGATGAAGTGGAAAAATTCTTCGGGAAGAAGCCATCCAAGGGAGTAAATCCTGATGAAGTGGTTGCTGTAGGCGCCGCTATTCAGGGAGGAGTTCTTACGGGTGAGGTAAAAGATGTGTTGTTACTCGATGTAACACCGCTTTCCCTGGGTATCGAAACCATGGGTGGTGTAATGACAAGACTCATTGAATCCAATACCACCATTCCTTCCAAAAAGTCGGAAGTATTTTCTACTGCATCGGATAACCAGCCTTCTGTAGAAATTCACGTCCTGCAAGGTGAACGTCCGATGGCGAAGGATAACCGCACCATTGGAAGATTCCATCTGGATGGCATCCCGCCTGCACCACGCGGCATGCCACAGATTGAAGTTACCTTCGACATTGATGCCAACGGCATTCTGCATGTGTCAGCCAAAGACAAGGGCACTGGCAAGGAACAGAAGATTCGAATTGAGGCTTCTTCCGGATTGACGGATGCTGAAATTCAGAAAATGAAACAGGAAGCCCAGGCCAATGCGGAGTCTGATAGGCTGGAAAAAGAGAAGATCGAGAAAATCAACCTGGCTGACTCACAGATTTTCCAAACGGAAAAACAATTGAAGGAGTATGGTGACAAACTTTCAGAAGGCAATAAGACCGCCATTAACGGTGCACTCGAAAAACTGAAAGAAGCACACAAGAGCCAGGATCTGACAGCGATTGATAATGCCATGGCAGCACTTAACACCGCCTGGCAGGCCGCTTCACAGGAAATGTATGCAGCCTCCGGTGCAGGAGCCGGTCAACAGGCTGGCGCCAACGCTGGTGCCGGTGCCGGACCTTCTTCAGAAGGATCGGGAAGCGGCGATGCTACGGATGTTGAGTTTGAGGAAGTGAAGAAATAAATAAAGGACGCTAACGGTAGTAAGGCATGGTCTTGAGGCTGTGCCTTTTTTTATTTTCAATCCTTCATCAGCCCGGCACCAGCCAAACATTTCATTCAATAATTTATATTTGCTCCCCGCAAAACGCTCAAATATGATTGTTTTAAAATTTGGAGGTACATCCGTCGGTAAACCTGAACGGTTAAAAAAAGTAGCTGAGCTTGTATTGAGTGTACCGGGCAAGAAGATTGTCGTGCTTTCTGCCTTCAGTGGCACCACGAATACCCTTGTGAAAATCGGGGATTTTCTGCTGGCCGGTAAATTGATCGACGCCGAAAATGAAATTGCCCAACTTGAGAAACATTATACTCAGTATGCCAAAGACCTTTTTAGTTCAGCCGAATATCAGGCAATCGGTCACGACATCGTAAGCCGTTATTTCAGTCTTATTCGCCTTTTATCCGCCGGAAATTTTGATGACCGGAGTTATCGCGAATTACTGGCACAGGGTGAATTGGCTTCTACGGAGTTTTTCTATTATCATCTGCGGGAAAGGAAAGTAGATTCCCGCATGCTGCCGGCACTTCACTTCATGTCAATTGATGAAGACCAGGAACCCGAACTTGAAAAAATCAGGGAGCGACTGAAAGCACTGCTTCCTTCCATGAGTCAGGTGGATGTATTGATTACCCAGGGATACATCTGCCGCAATCACAAAAATGAGATTGATAATCTCAAACGCGGAGGCAGCGACTATACGGCATCCCTGATCGGTGCTGGAATAAAAGCGGAGGAAATCCAAATCTGGACTGACATTGACGGGATGCACAACAATGATCCCCGGATCGTAAAAAAGACTGTACCCATTGCAGAACTCACCTTTGATGAGGCCTCTGAACTGGCTTATTTCGGTGCAAAAATATTGCATCCTTCCACCATTGTTCCGGCGCAGAAGTACGGCGTACCTGTCCGATTAAAAAATACAATGGATGAGAAAGCTTTCGGGACACTGATCAGCGACAAAGGAACAAGCGGACAATTCAAGGCCATCGCCGCGAAGGACGGAATCATCGCCATCAACATCAAGTCTTCCCGTATGCTGCTGGCCTTTGGATTTTTACGCCGTGTATTCGAAATCTTTGAAAAGTACAAGACACCGATTGACATGATATCCACTTCGGAAGTGGCAGTATCCCTTACCATTGACGATGCAGGCCGACTTGAAGAAATCCTACAAGAATTGCAAAACTTTGGCTCGATCGAACTGGACAAAAACCAGACAATCATTTGCGTAGTGGGCAACAAGCTCGCAGATAAGAAGGGTGTATTGAATGATGTTTTCCGTGCACTGGCCGACGTGCCGGTGAGAATGGTTTCCTATGGCGGCAGTCACAACAATATTTCCATTCTTGTGGATGCCTCGCAAAAAGAAAAATCATTGCGGCTGCTCAACCAGGGACTTTTTAATTTGGGTGAATAACCCTTTGCGGGAATAATTTCCCGCTTATCCGAATTCGCCCAGAATTCTTCGTCTCTATCTTCCAAAAAGTTTTTTTTGGTTTATATTTACTTAGACCTAAAACCGAAATATGGAAGTCGTCATTATTGTCGTTTTTGTGGTGGGCTACTTGGCCATAGCGCTGGAGCACCCTATCAAAGTAAACAAAACTGCTTCCGCCCTGCTCACCGGTGTCCTAGCCTGGACATTGTTCATCATGTCTCCTCCGCTGGATGGTGTGCTCCAGTCAAAAGAGTTCCAAAGCTTCCTGAACTTGTTACAAGCAGAAGTTTCTGCGGAGAAATTCGCAGCGCTTTCCATCACTGATCAATATCATGAATATGTTGGCCATTCACTTGGTGAACATCTCAACTCCATCTCATCCATTCTTTTCTTTTTGCTTGGCGCCATGACGATCGTGGAACTGGTGGATGCTTACCAGGGATTCCGATTGATCACGGACCGTATCCGGACCAAAAATCCGGTAAAGCTACTCTGGCTTGTATGCTGGGTCACTTTTTTCCTTTCTTCTATATTGGATAACCTCACGACTTCCATCGTTATGATTTCGCTGATTCGCAAACTCATTCCTGACAAGGAAATGAGGATGTTTTTCGCGGGCATGATTGTGATTGCTGCCAATGCAGGGGGTGCCTGGACACCTATTGGAGATGTAACGACCACGATGCTATGGATAGGGGGACAAATTTCTACGGTGAACATCATGGAGGTTTTATTTATTCCCAGTGTACTATGCATGCTGGTCCCTCTCCTTTACCTGACTTTCACATTGAAAGGATCACTGGGCGAAACTCCCAACGCTGCACATGAGCATGTGGGGTATGGTAATGAAGTGATAAAGGGAAGTTCCATTATGCTTACCCTGGGAATCGGAGCGCTCGTCTTTGTGCCGGTATTTAAAACCGTGACGCATCTTCCTCCTTATATCGGCATGTTGCTTGGCCTGGGAGTATTGTGGGTTGTTTCTGAAATGATTAATCCGCATGCAGATGAAGCCTTACGCAAACCGTACACCGCCGCAGGCGCACTGCAACGAATTGACACTTCCAGTGTCTTGTTTTTCCTCGGAATTTTATTGGCAGTGGCCGCACTGGAGTCGATGACGACGCTCCATCATTTTGCCACATGGCTCGATCAAGCCGTGGGAAGCCAGTCCGTCATTGTGACCCTAATCGGATTGCTCTCCGCGGTAATTGACAACGTGCCCCTGGTGGCGGCCAGTATGGGGATGTACAATCTTAATACCTACCCCATGGATCACTTTATATGGGAATATCTGGCTTACTGTGCGGGCACCGGAGGAAGCATTCTCATCATTGGCTCTGCCGCAGGAGTAGCTGTCATGGGCATGGAGAAAATTGATTTTATCTGGTATATGAAGCGCATCAGTCTCATTGCCATGCTCGGATACTTTGCGGGCTGCGGAACATACCTGTTGATCTATCAGTTCTTTCATTAATGCCGTTGCTCACCTTCATTTCTCATCCGACTTAGTTCATAGGGTGAGTGGTTAGTATGGTGGGCTACGCAACCTTGTGAATGCTTCTGTCATCCTGATTCTATAATTCATTGCCAGGCACCCCGGCAAGTGGGTTATTTTATACCCAAAAGGCTCATTTTTTTGAAAACGACCTGAAACCTCCCATCTTTGTGGCCCCATATTTGGATTTGAAGACCTGGATCAGCATTCTGTCAACTCATGTCAATTCGTAACCTTCGGTTTTACCTTGTAATTGTTATTTCCATAGCCTCTTTACAGGTCTTTGGCCAGGCAGCGAAGAGTCCTTTTTCTTCCTTCGGTCTGGGTGAACAATTTGGGTATGCACTGGCTCCGCAGCAAGGTATGGGTGGGGTGGGCATCAGCAATCCCCAGTATTGGTACATCAACAACCTTAATCCTGCCTTACTTGTATTTAACCGATTCACTACTTTTCAGGCAGGGTTTGTCGGCGAACAACGCACACAACTGAACGATACGCAATCTGGCAAGAGTGGCAGTGGGAATCTCAATTACCTCGCACTTTCAATACCTGTCAAGATTTCCAAGTGGACATCATCCATTTCACTGATGCCTTATACGCGGTTGAACTATGAATACAGACACACCGAGTCAATTGACGGGACAACCGCCAACACAGTGAATGTTACTGAATCCGGAACAGGCGGCATCAATCAGTTTTCCTGGTCCAATGGCGTTGCCGTTACCCGCTGGGCCTCGGTGGGATTGCGCGCATCCTATCTCTTCAGTTCAACGAACAGTGAATACTCATCCCAATTGACTAATACAACGCAGTTGGTTACCGTATATCCCCAAGTGGTTGACCGGACTTTTGTTTCGGATTTTCTCTTTTCGCCAGCCATTTCAATTCACCTCGATTCCATCTCTAAGAAAAATTACAAGCTCAACATTGGGTTGGTGTACGATTTCAAAACCAACCTGAATACCCAATTCAACGAGCGCCTTGAGCGCTGGGGTAGCACAGGAAGAATAGATTCCCTGACTGTTATCAATAATCAAAAAGGTACGATTACCATTCCTTCCAGTTTAGCTTTGGGTATTTCCTTTGGACTTCTCTATAAGTGGACTGTCGGGATTGACGGCTACTATTCAAACTATTCAGATTACCGATATATCAATGGTGCCAATCCTTATGGTCAGAATAATTGGAAAATTAACGCCGGATTTGAGATCATTCCGGACGTGAATTCATTGGGCAGTTATCTTAAGAGAACCACGTACCGAACAGGTGTAAGCCTTGAAAATTATCCCTATTTGGTTAATGGTAATGCAGTTAAGGATTTTGGCATTACTTTTGGATTCTCTTTGCCGGTAGGCCGGTTTTCCTATCTGGACCTGGCGATAAAAGCGGGTAAAAAGGGAGATAAGGCTATCAATACGGTTGAAGAAAATTATTTTAAGATTTATTTTGGAATGACTTTGAATGATCAATGGTTTATTAAAAGAAGATTTGACTAAGGACTATGACTATGAAAATGAAAAAATTTTTATTGGTGTGCATTCTCGCCGCAACTCAGTTCACTGTATGGGCACAGTGCAAGGAATTCAAATGGCCTGAACCCAAAGCTACTGCAGAAGAAAAGGTAGCCGTATGGAGTGACGCTTTGAAATCCGGAAACTACCGCGCAGCGACAGGACCGATTCAATGGATGCTTTCCGTTG
The DNA here is from genome assembly GCA_035438035.1 of Cyclobacteriaceae bacterium. Classification (GTDB taxonomy): domain Bacteria; phylum Bacteroidota; class Bacteroidia; order Cytophagales; family Cyclobacteriaceae; genus ELB16-189. The sequence continues at coordinate 12,199 of DAOMZK010000013.1, forward strand.
CCCCCCAATGGAATACCAAGTTATATATTGACGGAGCCGATGCTTACGATAAGCTGGCGGACAAGGAAACGGATGCAGCCAAAAAGAAAGTTCTGGTCGATTCGTTATTGATATTCTATGACCTCAGGATCAAAAACTGTGGTGACGAAGTGAATGTAATGAACCGCAAAGCCAGTGCTTCCTTCAAGTATTTTCAGAAGAACAAGGAGAAACTGCCTGAACTGTTGGCCTTATATGACAAGGTATATGAAATCAGCGGCAACAATGTTACCAATGGTAACCTCCTCACATACATGATCACCGTAAAGAACAATCAGATAGCCCTGAAGAATGTAACGGATGATCAGATCCTGGCACGTTATGACAAAGTGATGGCTGTAATTGACGCCAAGATGAAAATCCTGATGTCCCAAAATAAGACCCAGGAGGTTGAACAATTGAAAGGAATTAAGGATGCCATTGACAGCGAGTTGTTGAGAATGGTGACCGTCAATTGCGACTTTGTAAAGAAAAATCTTGCACCCAAGTTCAAGCAAAATCCTAATGATCTTGCACTGGCCAAAAAGATATTCAAGTTTATGCTGGAGGGCAAATGCATTGACGATCCACTGTGGTTCGAAGCAGGAGAGGAAATCTTCAAGACAGAGAAAGACTTCGGACTGGGTAAGACACTTGCAGCCAAGTGCATCTCGGCCGGGAACTATGACAAAGCCGAAGCCATTCTAAAGGAGGCATTGCCGTTGGCTAAAACACCCCAGGAGAAATCTGAAGGCCAATTATACCTTGGCAGCATCGAAGTAAAAAAAGGTAATTACACCGGTGCAAGAGATTTATTTCGCCAGTCCGGGTCTGCTGAAGCTTATGAAAAAATCGGCGACTTGTACTATAACAGTTTTGACAATTGTGCTAAAAAGCAAAATGTAGCGGAAGATCGTTTGGTCTACATTGCAGCTTATGAGATGTATCAGAAAGCAGGCAACAATGCGCTGATGGCAAGGGCTAAAGCCCAATTCCCCAGTACAGAAGAAATTTTTCTTTTGAACTGGCAAAAAGGTTCCAGTCAAAGAGTCGGTTGCTGGATCGGTGAAAACGTCGTCTTGAAAACACGCGATTAGCAGAAATTAAATAATAATGAGGCCCCGCCAGTCGGGGCTTTTTTATTCAATACCATGGGGCAAAAAAATATCAGCATACTGATTTCCCTTATCGCTTTAGCTGGTTGTCACCAATCAGAGGCGCCTCCTCCGGTGGAATATACCGGCCCTCTTCGTGAAGCAGCGGACGTGTCACTGCTGTATTCTGAGAAAGACCGAATCAAGGTAAAGATGAAAGCCAAGAAGATCTTGGAATTCAAAAATGGTGATCAGGAATTTCCAGATGGCCTCTACCTGGAGTTTTACAATGAAAAAGGAGCCATGACCTCTACTCTGAAAGCCAACCAGGCTTATTTCTTTAAGGAAGAAAATAAATGGCGGGGGCGGGGAAATGTAGAAGTCAGAAACATTGAGAAACAGCAAGAGCTTAATTCAGAGGAGCTTTTCTGGAAGCCGGATACTAAAAAAATATTCACAGATAAATTCGTCACCATTAAACTTGAATCAGAAGTGATCTACGGCGTCGGTCTGGATGCAGCACAGGATCTTTCTTATTATACAATCAAAGATCCCAAAGGAGAAATCCTGATTAAAGATTGACCGTCTCAGTTCATGCAAAAATTGTATTTTTGCATTCCCATGAAACTTTTTGACACCATTTTGCTCTCGCTTGGCGTCGTATTCATCATAATCGGGGCATACGAGGTAATGGCCGCAGGACTTGGAAAAGCCTATACTTCAATTATGGCGGCTATGCTGATGTTCTTTTGGTTTACCTATCGCAAAAATTCCAAAGCATGAACAGCGCCCTCTACCCCTGGATTTTCTCTTCATTGGTTTTTTCCTTTTTCTTTTCTGGAATTGAGATTGCCTTCCTTTCTGCCAACCGGCTGCAAATTGAGTTGAGGGGAAAGCAAGGTTCCTGGTCAGGAAAAATCATGGCGTTCTTCATGCAGAACCCATCGCGGTTTATCGGCACCACGCTGATAGGAAACACCCTTGCCTTGGTGATTTTTGGTAACAGTATGGCCCAGATGATGGAGCCCATCCTGGCAGAATACCTGCCTTCTTCGCTTAGTCATGAAGTGCCCATTCTTGTTATCCAGACAATCTTGTCAACACTGCTCATTCTCTTTACCGCAGAGTTCCTTCCCAAAAGTCTTTTCATGATCAATCCGAACCTGGTGCTTTCCACACTGGCCGTTCCATTTGTTATCATGTACGTGTTGCTGGCTCCTGTTACCTACACCATTGTCACACTTTCAAAATTGGTCATTACACACGTACTCCGTCTTGAATATTCTGAAGAGAAGCCGCTCTTTGGCCTTACTGATCTGAACAACTATCTCCGTAACATGCAGAAGGTAAGCCATGAAGACTCTGAAATTGAACTCGACAAAAAAATCCTGCACAATGCGCTGGAATTCAAAACTGTCAGGGTACGTGAATGCATGGTACCCCGAACAGAGATAACAGCAATTGCCCTTGATGAGGGGATTGAAAACCTGAAGAAAGCATTTGTGGAAAGTGGTCATTCGAAAATTATTGTCTACCGCGACACCATTGATGATGTCATCGGCTATTGCCATTCAGCGGCACTTTTCCGTAAGCCTGCTACTATGGAGGAAATCCTTACCCCCATCAGCATTGTCACAGAAACTACCATGGCCAATGAGATGATGGTGCAGTTGATCAGGGAGCAAAGGAGTCTGGCCATTGTAGTAGATGAATTTGGCGGCACCGCCGGACTCGTGAGCATGGAGGATGTCATCGAGGAAATCTTTGGCGACATTGAAGATGAGCACGATGCCGATGACCTTGTGGAACAAAAACTGGATGCCAGAACCTATTTGATCAGTGCACGACTTGAAGTGGACTATCTTAATGAAAAGTACCATTGGAGCCTTCCTATAGGAGACTATGAAACACTGGGTGGGCTCATTCTATCCTACACG
>DAOMZK010000014.1:0-14929 GCA_035438035.1 Cyclobacteriaceae bacterium
CTTCGGTCATCTCTTCTTTTGTGAGCCAGAGATTGGAGGAAAATGTGAAATCGAGTTTGTTGCGGTAGTATTTTTCATGGTCTGAACCCATAATCGGATTGATTGCCGGGAGCTGCAGACCTCCAATCCGTTCCAGGTTGTCAACGACCTGTTGCTGTTTGTACCGGAGTTGTGTGGGATAGTTAATGTGCTGCCAGGAACACCCGCCGCAGGTACCGAAATGGGTGCAGAATGGTTGAGCGCGGTCAGGTGAGCGTTTTTTAATGGCCACCACACGTCCTTCCAGGAATGAAGATTTAATTTTCGTCAACGCAATATCCACCACATCGCCGGGTGCGCCGCCGGAGATGAAAATCACGCGGCCATCTTTTCGCGCCACACATTTTCCTTCCGCGGCCATGGTATCGATGGTGATGTCGGTGAAGTGGTCTCCTTTTTTCAGTTCAGACATAGAATGAGAATTTGCAAAGGTGCATTCTTTCTCTGGAAGTTTTTGCCACGGATTACACGGATTTACACGGAAGCACTGAGGGTTACTTCGAAGCAGGGGTGACACTTGGGTGAAGTCAGGCTGAGCCCGTCGAAGCCTGGCCCATCCAAGTGGGTTACCCGTTATCCCTATTAATCATATACCTTCATTGACGTGAAATGAATCAAAATTCATCCCCAGTTTAGGCTGGCCCGTCGCTATTTTAATGACGTGATTTCCCCGCCTAAGGGGCTTTAATTATCTTTCGAAATACAGTCCATGAAAAAAGGGATTCTGCTTCTTTTTTTGTTCATAACCCCATTCCTGGGCAGGGCATCGCATATTGTCGGAGGTGAATTTGAACTGGTTCACGTTAGTGGTTTTCAATATCGCCTGAACATGATTTTGTATTTTGATGAAGTCTATGGTTCGCAGTTGGCGAAAGACCGGAGTGTTTTAGTTTCCATCTTCCGGAAAGCTGACAATGCCCGTATGATGAATGTTACGCTGCCGGAAATCTTTCCTGAAATCCTGGTAAACTACACGCAACCCGCCTGCTCCCGTGGCGATCTCCGGACTTCCAAAATGTTGTATTCGGCGCTCATCACGCTTTCTGCTGAAACTTTTGACAGCCCCACCGGCTATTATATTTCTTGGCAACGGTGTTGCCGCAACTATTCTATCATCAATGTCTTCAGCCAGGATCCTGCTGTTGGTCCCTTGAACGCGGGACAAACTTTTTATCTTGAATTTCCCCCGGTGGTAAAAAACGGTCAGCCTTTTGTCGATTCCACACCGCGATTGTTTCCCCCGCTCAGTGACTTTGCCTGTCCCCGTCGTCCGTACTACACGGATTTCGGTGGAACCGATGATGACGGCGACTCCCTTGTATACTCACTCTCTGAACCGCTCAGTACACCCTTCAATACCGCCTATCCACCTCCACAGAATACCATCAATACTCCGCCACTTCCCGGCCCCTACACGCAAACCGTAATTTGGAGACCGCCGTTCAGTATCAACAACATTCTCGCCGGGGCCCCTGACCTTCGCATCAGCACGGATGGATTCCTTACGGTCACGCCGACGACACAGGGATTATTTGTCTTCGCCGTCAAAGTGGAAGAGTACAGAAATAAAATCAAAATCGGGGAGACGCGCCGCGATTTCCAGATGCTGGTGGTAGAATCCTGCCCGCGGGCGGTGCCGCCGCAAATCCTGGGAAAGAAACTGACTGATCCCACCTACACGTACAACAAGGTGATGAACGCGCAATTTCTCAACAGCGTACCCGACGGTCAGCGTTGTATCCAGGTACAGGTATCGGATGCGGATTCACAAAGCCCGGACGACAACTTTATCGAACAGGTGTCGATCAAAGCCATACCCCTTAATTTCAAAGGCAATCTTTCAGGCATATTGCCAACCATCACCGGCATGCAGTTGAACAACGGCAGTGTAGCTGAGTTCACTATTTGCTTTCCCCAGTGTCCGTATTTTCTTGGCGGCGATCCGGTCATCGGCATAGTGGCCTTTGATGATGCCTGCAGTCTGCCGCTGAGTGATACGCTGAAGATCACCCTGCACGTGGAGCCGCCCCTGAACCATCCGCCCTACTTCACTTCTGTGAATCCGGTGAATTCTCCAGCCGGAACATTAAATGAAGGATCGCAGGGAGCATGGCCCTTTGTAGTCAGGGATGATGACAGCGATCCCTTGATTGTGTCCGTGCTTACCGATGGATTTGTGCTGGCCACTGAAGGCATGACGTTTAATATTCTCAACCAGACACCCGGTGCCGCGAATGGAGAAATCAAATGGGATGCCCGATGCGATATTTATGACTTCCGCACCCGCACCAATTTCCGCGTGACGGTACAGGTGGAAGATCAGGACCAGTGCCTTTTGCCCAATGCTGCGAAAGCGATTTATAATCTGAATGTTATCCTGCCCGGCAATGCGGATCCCAATATTGATACCGACCTCACGGCCAATCCGAAAGAACGAGCGGTCACGGGACTGACGCGCCGGATTTATGACACGTTCACTTTCAACGTCACCGGCACCGATCTTGCCGATAATGACTACCTGGTGCTGAGCGGCAAAGGAAAGGATTTTAATCTCAGCGACTATGGCATGGTGTATCCGTCACCGGTGAATGCCAACGGCCAGGTTTCGGATCGTTTTGACTGGGAGATCAAGTGCAATGCCGTTGATCTGAAAAAGAAAGACACCTTTGACTTCCAGTTTATCGTGGTGGACAATGCCAACAAATGCCGCCTGTATAAAGCGGATACGGTGGATGTCTCAGTGAAAATATTGCCGCCGGTAAATCAACCGCCGGTTTTGTCGATGGTTAACCGGAATACCCCTGCTACACTCGTGTATGGCAATGGCCTCAACATCGTTCGCGGTCAATCCATTGATTTGTTGTTCACCGGCACGGATGCAGACACCCATCCTGTAAAAGACAATCTGAAATTGCAATTGACTACTATGGACGGCAACGTTGTACCGGAGGGTTATTCGTTTGAAAATATGGCGGGCACGAGCCCGCTGCAGTCCGCCTTTACGTGGACGCCCGACTGTACTATTTTTAAAGACGGTGTCTATGAAAATGAGTACACCTTTACGTTCAAACTCAGCGATGACCATTGCCTTACGGCAAAAAAGGATTCGTTGACGTTGAAAATAAAAGTCAAGGACATTGACGGATCAGACACCCGGTTTATTCCGCCGAATTTCTTTTCTCCCAACGGCGACAATGTCAATGACTATTTTGCCATGGAATCGATGGACCCCGTCACGGGTGAACGCAAAAACATACTGCCCAATGACAATTGCGCGTCTTCCTTTGAGAGCGTGTCCATTGTCAACCGCTGGGGCGCGACCGTATTCCAAAGTACGGATCGAAACTTCCGGTGGTATGGGCTGAGCGAATCACCCGGGGTGTATTATTATGTGATCAAGTTTTCGGAAAAAGAATACAAGGGGAGTGTGTCGTTGCGGTACTAATTACAAGAAATCACAAAAAGCCAACAGCCAAGACCCCTACATCTCAATCGTCCTCAACCTGCCTTCCTTCACCCACACTTCTTTCTCCTTCCACCTTACCCGGTACCACACATCTTGCTTTCCATCGATCTCCAGTTGATGACCTTCTCCGATAATGGCCACCACTGATGCGCCGCCGGACGGACCGCTCATGAGGTAGGTCTGGGGATCGGAGACGATGCCCCGCAGTCCCGCGCGGGTAAAGTTCACATGGATCAATAGTGCCGTGAGGATCATGGCGAAAAGTACTCCGGTGAATGCGGCCGATGGATATTGTTTTTTCTTTTGGTAGTAGGCCAGGGCCAGCAGGAAGAGGGATGTTCCGGCAAAGCTGATGGCCAGCGAAGCGTAATTTTCGCGGAACCAGGTCAGCACGCGGGTGGTTTCGCTGGTCTCATATCCTTCAAGATTATTTTTCTTCGCCAGTTCTTCCATTTTTTTCAATGCCTGCCGGTCATCGGTGGTGAGAAAGTAAATGTTGAGATAGTACAAAGACTCGCCGAGGCGACCGAGGCCTTCCTCGATGTGCGCCATTTTCAACAGCGTGGCAGGGGAGTATTGGTTGCCTTGGTAGAGTTGCTGATAGAGATCGAATGCCTGGGTGTATTGGTGCTGGGCATAGAGGGAGTCAGCTTGTTTCAGCACCTGGCTGCCGTCCAGAGCGGACGCCGCATGGCATGCGAATGTCAGCATAAGGGCAGAAAAAAGGAGGCGTTTCAACATTCCGGCGGAGATTATCCTGCAAAACTAATGCAGTTCCCGCAGATTAGCGCAGATTGAATGGCAGATTTACGCGCCGGCAAGTGGGTTACTTTTTTGTGTCAGGTGTCTCATCCCAAACCGCGGGGACAAAGAGTGACCAAGTAAGATTAGAACATAGTCCCTTTCTATAATCTGCGTTTACCGGATTGGTAACTTGATAGTGTCAGTCAATGACATTCCTTATCTTCAATGTATGACGCGGAAGATCATACTTGTGCAGGTGCTCATACTGGTTGCCTGCGGTGGTGACCCGGCGGTGAGCCGCTTTCCCGTTCGAAACCCTTCAGAAGTGGTGCCTGCCCAGATGCCCACCTCGGGTCCCTGGTTTCACACCATCCGAACGGCTAGCTCGGCAGACGGGCTCACCTGGACAGAAGACCGCAGCACGGATCTTGTGTTGCATGCTTCTGTACCCGCAGCCGCACAGCTCACAGACGGCACCCTCGTCGTGTATTTTGTTGACTTCTCCAGCGGAGGATCGGAGCGACTGGGATGTGTGGAATCGAAAGACGCGGGTGCCACCTATACCTGGGGTGCGTGTTCACTTTCTGGTCTTACTTCAAACAAGGCTGTGGACTTTGCTCCGACGGTGCAGGCTGACGGGTCGGTGAAAATGTATTTCTATGCTTCCGATCAGAATGTGAATTCCACCGGGTTGCATGCGGTTGATATGGCGACCAGCGGGGACGGGAAAAATTTTACCCGTACGACCACGACCTTCAGCTACAATGGCCTTGTTGATCCGGATGTTTTTCAGAATTCCCAGGAGTGGATCATGCATGTGTTCAGCCTTACCGATGGCGCCACCGTTCGGGCTACCAGCCCGGATGGGCTTTCCTTTGCGTACAAGGATCACCTCCAGCCGGCGAATATCGGTGTGACCAAGCCCGTGAAGCTCGACAATGGAACCTACAGGATGTACGGGTTTCCGCAGGGTCCGGGTCAGCAGGTCCGGTTTGTGAGCCTGGTTTCACCTGACGGCTACACGTGGACGCAGGAGCCGGGAGACAGGCTGGTTGCGCCGGCGGGATATGAAATTACCGATCCGTACGTGGTGCGGTTGAATTCAGGCAAGTGGTGTATGGTGTACAAGCGATCGCCGAGTGGGAAGTAATTGTTTCAGATTTCAAATTGTCCGTAGGAGGAAATCTGAAAGCGACGAATGACGGCCTGATAGCGATCTGCTACCCGATTGGGCACCGGGAACGAGCTTTTCATTATTCACTTTTAACTTTTCATTCCCTTTTGCATATTTTTCCCATCCTGCTACCTTTGCGTTCCCAATTGCAGAAAAGCCTTTAAACTGGCTTGATGCAGGGGGTTGATGAACACAACGGGTTCATCAAAAGCCTGAAAGGGCGGTTATGATTGTCGATAAATACTGGATTCCAAAGGGGACAGCTGTATTCTCTCTTCACTCTTAACTTTTCACACTTGGTTCTAAAAGATTCCGTAGCTCAGCCCCGATGGAGACATCGGGACTTGCGTTCCGGATGAAGAAAATGAAGTAAGATTAGTGCCGTTGTCAACTAATAAGATTCCGTAGCTCAGCCGGTAGAGCATTACACTTTTAATGTAGGGGTCCTGGGTTCGAATCCCAGCGGGATCACAGATTACTAAGATAACCCACTGATTGTCAGTGGGTTTTTCATTTTATAAGCGCTCGGGGTAAACATAGGGTAAACATTTGTTCAGATTGCGGTTAAGGGAATAGATTGTAGAGATATATAACTGCAATCGAAAACAGGTCAATCTTGATTTGAATCTTGGATTTGAAACCAATTTTCGACAAGTATTCAAGTAGGCACGAATCATGCCGGTACCCCCTTTCATGGGATTGCTCCAAATAGGATATTTTATTTTGGAAGGTTAAACTGTGCGGTCAGCGACCCTGTGGGGGAAATGCCTGACACTATCCCATTTGGATCAGTAGGAACAGTTCTCGATACGCTAAACTTGCGGTCAGGAGTACCCTGTTCTTTAATAACAACATCAACTGTATAATCCCATTCTATGTTTCGATACTCGCCTGGCAGAGCATATGTATTGGAATAGTTCCAAGTTACCGACGCCTTACTTGCGTCAACCATCTCATTTGAAGTGTACTCAGGTCCAGACTTCTTAGGTTGTTGCCAATTTTTAGCCTGCATCTTTATCTCAATTCCTAGCCAACCCGTTCCACAACAAAAACCCGCGAAACCATGGCAAGACCTAATTTCGCCAATAACTGTAAAGCAATTTCCTTGTCTGACCTTTTGGATTATCCTTGATGTTGCAGTCGCATTATTTTTATTCCCAGTCTTCTCATAGGCATCTCCATTGTAAACTTCCCAGCCGGCATCTTGAACACACCATTGAAAGGTTTTATTATAGTCGCTGCAATTTGGTGAGACTTCGTTCATATCACCGCTGGAGAATTCTTTATATTCTGGCACTATGTAACTTGGCGTAATCTTAACGCTTAAGAGTATGCTTCTTTTTGGTGCAATGATAACGCTAATTGACTTTTCTTGACCTTTTACTATTTTGGACCTAAATAGATTGACTGATTTCTTAGCTGGTGTTAATGATATCTTAACGGATTGCTCCTTCATTATTGAATTGACAATTGCAATTGGTATCTGTATCCTAATGGACGTGGAGCTTACACCCATTATGTTAGCTGCTTGAAGTTTTGTATCTCCAATCTTCAGGTTCAGATTCTGGGGGTCTAAATCAAGGTAATTTCCACTAATTGTGACCTCAGCTAGATCTTCACCAATTCTAATTTTATTAGGTGTTATTCCCATTATCCTAGGATTCTGATCCCTTCCTGGTAATGAATAAAGAGCATCATAGGCCATAATATCAGCTCCTATAAGAATCTCTTTCGTAAGATTCCCTGCATTATCAACTACTAAATTTAAGCTCGTTAATAGAGAGGTAGCTCGGTTAAATACTTGTTGAGTCTCTGCGTCTAGTTTTTCGAAGGTTAATTGTAAGGAGCCTTTATATCGTGTCTCAGCGTCTGTCACAAAGGACGTCGCATTGTTAGTAGCTTGATTTATAACTTGCTTTGATTGCTCCGAAACATTATTTACCAGTCCGTTTAATTTTTCGATTGTGGAATTAATTCCGATGAATAATAAACCTAAAGTGATTGGGTCAATCTCATTTTCGAACGTATCAGTATTATTTATAGTATGGACAGGGTGGCCTCCCAAGTGGCCATACGTCATTAGTACTAGACATGAAATAATCGATAATGTTGAACCTATTTTTTTCATATCGTGATTGTTTAATACTGCGTATTTAGCGAAAAGAATGGAAACGGGCAAGCTTCAGATAATCCCTTCATCAGCGAATGAGTAGTACTGGCCAGCCTGATAAGTTGTGGACTCAGAAACTGCCGGGATTGACTCCTCCCGGGGAGCAAGGATAATATGGTCGAGCACTTGCATCTCGAATAGCTTCGCGCACTCTTTCAGCTTTTTGGTAATGTCAATATCGGATTGAGAAGGCTTGAGGTTGCCCGATGGATGGTTATGGCACATCAGGATTCCGGATGCACAACAGTCAAGCGCGGCTTATGGATTTGCTGGGCAGCGATGTACAATTGCGAAGCAAGAGGGAATTGATAGAGAAGTTCATTGAAGATAACCTGCCTGAAATTGACGATGCGGACAACATCCAGGATGAATTTGAAAAATACTGGCAGGAACAGAAAGTTCTCGCCCTGGCTAAACTCTGTGATGATGAGCATTTGGATAAAGAGCAATTCAAGGCGTTGATTGAAACTTATATTTTCAGTGGACAAACTCCATTGAGGGATGAGGTACTGAAATGTTTGGGGAATAGACCAAGCATCTTACAGGCGAGGGAAATAGGGGAGAGGATTATTGGGAAGATGAAGGAATATGTGGAGGTGTTTGTGGTGGGGATGACAGGGTGATGTCAATTGTAGCTTTCGGAATTAATATTTTTTTTGAAGACCGCGGACAATACCTGGCACCCAATGAACTCCTCATGCACTTCATGGAGGTTGAAGATAGCATTCCTAGGACTTTTGGGAAAGCCCTGTCGTGACCACTTGCGCGTAGACAACCCGGTTGCAGTGAGGGTTCAGTCCTGCGTCCTGAAGTCTCCGTCCAAGTAGATCGTCACCCGCAAGTTTTAGCAAGTCTTTTTCAAAACCGAGGACGAACAAGACCTTGGGCATAGCCGTGAGGGCGACTCTTCCAGATTTCCTGATCGTATCACAGGCTCTGAAAAATGAATATCTTTGTATAATGGAACTCACAGCCAACGAAAAGCAACTGCTACAACGCTACTTCGTGAATCGCCCGATTCGCCGCGCTTATGTCTTTGGCTCTTATGCACGGAAAACCGCGGTTCGCAAGCGCAGCGACCTCGACATTTTGGTCGAGCTGGATTACAGCAAGCCCATCGGGATGAAGTTTTTTGGCTACCAAGTGGAACTTGAGGAGCTCCTGAAGAAAAAGGTTGACCTTGTCAGCGCCGAGGGACTTTCCAAGCACGTAAAACCCTTTGTCGACCAAGACAAGGTCCTGATCTATGAAAAAAGAGCTGACTGACAAAGTCAGGGTGTCCCATGTCCTCGAGGCCATTAGCGAGGTTGAGTAGTATCTAGCAGGAGCAACTTACCAAGACTTTCTGGATAACTCGGAAAAGAGGTTCGCCACGATAAAATAAATTGAGATCGTTGGTGAAGCTTGCAACAGAATGTCCAAAGGGTTCAAGATCAAGCACCCGGAAATCGAATGGAAAGAGATCAATGGCTTCAGAAATATTTCCATTCACGAATATTTCGGAGTGGATAATCAGATCGTTTGGCAGATAGCTCAGGATGATTTGCCGGTATTAAAACAACAGTTCAACAAGGTGATGGGCGAATTTTAGCCCTCTCAAATTGTAAAGCTTGAAATACACAGTCATAAAAACCAAAACCCCATATGCCGCGCGTGTTCGCTCCCTGGCGCGGCGTCTCTGACGCGTGCCACCGCACCCTTTTTCATCAGGAGCGAACCATGGGTGCCATTTGTGGAGGCAGCATAAATTTATAAGACATTCCAATATCTTTTCAGCAAACAAAAGAATTTCATTGTCCGTGCACATGCGGGCCAGAGAGCGTGAAGTTCGAGAACAATTTCCTGTGGCCCAGCGCCTACGTTCATGTTGTTAGCCACCAGCTAAAGCCGGTAGCTATATAAGTGCCGCCCCTCCGGGGCTGTTCCACTCTAATGAAATAGGGCGCGCGTGTTCGTCTGCCTCGCGCGAAGTCTAAGACGCCCTCCTACGCCGTGACGGCTACGGAAGGGCAGCGAATGAGGGAGTACGCTGACATAACAAGAAAATAGTTTACACATTTTGTAAACTATTTAATATCTTTGCAGATGCAGGTAACCGAATGCACCAGTGGTCAGAAAAAGCATGTTACTGTTAAGGGGTTGGAGCGGGGTGACCTCAAAAAGATTACCAGGAGGGAATACTTCTTCGATTGGAAGGCTGCCAGGAAAGGCGCCGAGATGTACAAGTTGTCGTTGACGGAGGATGACAGCATTCTGGGGCTCGTCGCACTCGTGGATGTACCAGCCGAGTACAGATTAGAAATAAACTTGCTTGTGAGTTCGGTACAAAATGTGGGAAAAGGAAAACGCTATGAGGGAATTGCCGGCTGTCTTATATCGTTTGCCTGCAGAGAGGCCTTAACAAAGTACGGCGATCTCGCATGTGTTTCACTCACTCCTAAGACAGAATTGAAACAGCACTACATAAACAAATATGGAATGTCACCCGGGGGTAAGCAGGTCTTTGTTGAAGGAAAAGAACTTCTGGATTTAATTAAAAAGTACCCATCATGAAAAGTAAAACAACGTTAAGCGAATTGACGCCTGAGGAGATGGTCGATTCTTTCGTTTTCCCGATAGCGCTTTCTCCAGAGGAAAAGAAAATTGCCGATCGTGAACTGAATGAGGCACGACGCAAAAGACAATTGAACATGACCGAGCATGAAAGACTTTTACTTCGACTCATGCAATTGAGATACCGGTTGGAAAACTACATTCAACAGGAGCCCTATGATTCCAAGCTTGGCTTTAGCTATTTCTTGAATGAGTACTTAAACATAGTTGACAAAAGAAGAAAGGAATTTGCAAATGATATCGATATCCATGAAACGCTCCTGAGTCAATTGATGAACAACCGGAGGGAGCCCAACGAAAGCATTATGGTGAGACTGGAAATTCATTCTAATAATGTCATCCCAGCAATTCACTGGCTTAAGTTGGTCGAAAAGAGTAAGGAACATGATATCCGTACAAATGCAAAACTTCGTCAAAAAGAAAGGCGGTATGTGCGAAACAAATTGGAGTTAAGTGGAAAATAAGTCAAAAATGGTCAAGCTCAAATACACATAAAAAGCAAAGCACAATAATTGGACTCAGTGACCACGAACTGGAAATGCTCTTCGGGAGCGATGAGGAACCACCGCCCGATCCATGCTTGGATAAATTTAGTTTAACAACTTTAAAGCAGAGAAATCTGAGGTTGCCCCGTCTCTCAAGGTTCACCCAGATGCCCAAAGATCAGCCGCACCTGCCTGGGTGTGTACAATCGACCCATCCTGGGACCGAGCTCGCCGGGAATATGTTGCAGCCAACGCGAAAGGGTTTTGCGGGAACAGCAATACATGACCGCAAGCTCCTTGTGCGAATACGCCCGGATGTGAGGGGAAGCTTCCCTCACCGCTGAATACTGAATTGTAGATTGTGCTGGTGGCATCATCTGTCCTGTCAATCATCAAATCCCTTTAATATATCCCGGGTTTCATTTAACTGTCGTGACCACTTGCGCGTGGACAACCCGGTCGCAGTGAGGAGTACCAGTAAGACGAATGACCACATAAGCAGGTTGCCGCCGCGGAATTCCATGATCAATATGGAAACCAGGCTCATGAATATGCCGGAGACAGAAGATAAAATCTCCATGCTCTTCATGCGGGATGTGAATTCAACCAGGGACAGACGAATACTCGCTCGCTGGGGAAGTACCACTAAGTAATGATACCCGAGAAAATTGCTGAAGATATACAGTACGACGCCCGCAATGAAAGCAAAGGTGATCCAAAGCGGTCCGTAGGCAAATAAATCCAGCATTACCATCACCAGCGCACCGAAGACAATGGAAAATACACTCTCCAGGAACAGCCGCCTCCTCATTTTCTGTATGCGGGGCAAATGGGAAGCATACGTCATTTTCAGCAGGTCCTCCTGACTCACAGGCTTCACCTCGATCGCGTTCCAACGCTCCTGCATTTCTTCAAACGTCATCGTCATATTTTTCTCATTTATGGTTTTTACTTTTTCCTGCCTTCACCGAAACAGCTCCGGCGGACAAAGTCTGCTATCGCTTCAATCTTCCCAGCCGCATCGTCACCGCTTTCTCGCTGATCCCCGTAATAGTGGCTATCTCCGGGCGGGAGTAGTTTTCCAACATCAAGGCTACTATAGCCCGGTCAATCTTATTGAGACCGTGAAAGAAACGGAGGAAGGCATCCTCGTCACCGACGCTGGCCTGCTCTTCTGCCGGCAAATCGGGTAACTTCTCTGTCAATTCTAATTTTATCCGGTTTCCCTTAAAAGTCTTTATCGCGGTATGGATGGCCACGCTGTACATCCATGTACTGACGGCAGATTGGTTCCGGTAAGAGGGAAAGGCTTTCCAGAGCTGATAGACAATTTCCTGGAAGAGGTCCTCTTCCGCAGAACGCTGATTGCAATACAGCCGGCAGATTTTAAAAATGATTCCCTTGTGATCTTCAATAGCTTTCAAAAATGATTTTTCGTGGATCTCCCGATGATTACCAACTGTTGTGTTCATTTCATCTTTAGAAATGGTCCATGATCCCGGCGTGGTCAAAGCTGAGGCTGCATCGGCCATGAGCGCCATCATCAGCCGGATTAGCCCTGCAATTGAATCTGTGGTTATTAACCTAATGCCAATGCCGTCCATAATTTCGGTTCATTTTGGTGCAGTTAGTATGAAAACAGGGTCAAAAGGAAACAATCCTGAAAAAAATAGATGTAACTGACTGTATTTCAGCGAGATTAAATGCTGGTCCGGCTGTGGCTGAAGTCTTATCAGACCCCTCTTTATATAGGTGTGCTGTATGCGTTCTGTATAACCGCTCCATACTTTCTGTATAGGTTCTGTATAGCGGCTGCATGATGTCTGTATCATGTGTACAAGATGTCTGTATACATCAGGCCCGAACCGGACAAATATTCCCAAAGTGGACATGGTTGCCCAAAGTGGACAAATATTCCTTTGTGTGCCTTTGTCGCCCAAACATTCCCAAACGGGACAGCGCGTGAGGGACTGCAGACACATTTGCACCAAGCATCGCGGATAAAGTATTGCCGCCGTTCCGAAGCGCGCCGAAACGGCAAGCACTGCAGCTGACGATGTGAAACCGTCCCTTCCGGTGGTCTGCAAAACTTTCCGGAGCGGACTCAAATCAAAATCAGTATGAGTAAAATTGATAATAACCCCTTGCTGCAGGGACTGAGCGGCATGTTGGGCAACACGATGGTATATCGCCAGGTTAATGGCCAGATGCAAATGGTCAACAAACCCAAGCGCCGCAAGTTCAATTCTGAATCACAGGAAGAATTCAAATTGAAATTTCAGGAAGCCGTGCAGTATGCCAAAAAGCAGTCCGGCGATCCAGAGTCGAAAGCACTGTATGAAACCGGCATCACGGATAAAAAACGAACCGCATATACGGTGGCCTTGACTGATTACCTCAGATCACCGAAGGTTCATTTCATCGATGCCCAGGATTACCTCGGACAGGTGAATGATCTGATCGTGGTGAAGGCAACGGATGACTTCATGGTGACAGGCGTGAAGATATTCATCACCGCCAGCGACGGTTCGTTGATTGAAAAGGGTGAGGCAACGCCTGATCCCAAACGGACCAATGAATTCTTCTACAAAGTTACTGAGGTCAACCCCTCGGTACCGGGTACACGGATCAAAGCGACAGCATATGACCGGCCGGGTAACACCGGCTCGTTGGAGAAAGTAGTGTAGGAGAATTGTGAAGATGTGAAGATGAGAAGATGAGAAGAGTGAAGATGGGATCCCATCACGGGGAATGAGCTTCTCCACTTCTCATCTTCCTTCGACATCCATTCAAAACTTAAATGAAATCAAAATGAAAAACTACCATTGGTTACTCGACGCTGGCCACGGCGGGACCAACGCAAAGGGCCACTACACCACTGCGCCGAACAAGATGTTCACGTTCCCGGACGGCGTGGTATTTTATGAAGGGCGCAACAACCGGGAAATAACAAAATGCCTGGCCGCGATGCTGATCGCGGCGAACCTGAAGTTCACCTTTATTAATGACCCGGTACACGACACGCCGCTGCAGGAGCGGGTGGCAAGAGCCAACAAGGTGTTCACGGAAGACAAGCGCTGCATTTATTTGTCCATCCACAGCGACGCGATGCCGCCGGCGTCTTCGGGCAAGGGATCAGGTTCAGCGGTGTACACTACGAAAGGGCAGACCGGTTCGGATACGGTGGCGGACATCTTTGCCGAGGTGTATAAGCGGGAGCTTTCACAGTTCCGTTTCAGGGAGAACCGCAGTGACGGTGATGCCGACCAGGAAGAGAATTTCTATGTACTGCGACAGACCCATTGTCCGGCGCTGCTGGTAGAAAATCTCTTCTTTGACAACCGGCCCGAGGCCGAATTCCTGGCCAGCGATGAAGGCCAGCTGAAAATTGCGACCACGTTGTTTCACGCTATCCTTGAAACCGAAAAACGCCAACCCCTATGAAGCCGCTGAGGGAAACCAAAATCGGCAAGTTCCTTTCAGGGAAAGGACTTGACCACCTGCTGGAGGAAGTGGGGGCGGTGGTGCCGGGAGTAAAAACCCTGGACGAGTTGAAAGACCTGGTGTTGGGCGACCCCGACACCCTTACCTCGGAAGATAAGCAGGAGTTTCTTGTACTCCACCGGCTCACGCTGGAAGAGATGGACCGCGAGATGAGCAGCATTGCTGATGCGCGCGACCGGGAGAAAGAGTTTGTAACCGTGCGCGGTCACATCGACTGGTTCATGACCATTTTCGGTTGCATCATCCTGGCCTGCTTTGTCTACACCGTAGTCATCTCCACCACCGGCGCCATCCCCACCGACATGCGGGAGATCTTCATCGAAAGCCGGGCAGCGGTACGGGACATTGTTCTTGCTATAGCCGCATACTACTGGGGCAGTTCGGCGGGCTCACGAATGAAAGAGTTGAGACCGAAAAGTTAAGAGTGAAGAGTGAAGAGCCTGCGAGCTGTAGGCGGGTGAAGAGTTATTGAGATGATGAGAAGGGCCAAGATGGTCGGTAGGGCATTGGTAAGGTCTGGCTGACCGCCGGGCCCTTCTTTTTCGCAGAATTTGGACTATTTGATGTTTGTATTTTTTTTGAGTTTTGGGATTTGGCATTTTGATTTTTAACTCCCTATGGGGCACGTCTTGTTCATAGCTATGGAGCGGCGTCTCCGACGCGTTCCCCCGTGTATTTCGAGGTGAAGCCAATCGCACATTCCCCATGTAGTTTTCAATTAAGTAAAGAGAAGA
>DAOMZK010000015.1:0-14501 GCA_035438035.1 Cyclobacteriaceae bacterium
ATTTGCTCTACTTTTGCGGGGATGTCATTGATCCGTTCCATTTTGCAGCTCACTCGTTTCTGGAATCTCATCATTCTGGGATTGACGCAATATTGTGCGGCAGGTTTTCTGATCTCTGCTGATACAGTCTTTGATCTCCGGCTTTTTATTCTGATGGTTTCGACTATCCTGATCGCTGCAGCGGGTTATATTATCAATGATTATTATGATGTGAAGATTGATTTGATTAACAAACCAGAGCGGGTTGTGATAGGAAAGGGTATTTCGCGGAGATATGCCATTTTTTTTCATACGGCACTTTCCATGTCTGGGGTTGGAATGGGGTTTGTGCTCCATTGGAAAATAGGACTCGTCAATTTTTTCAGTTCCTTTTTATTGTGGTTATATTCTAACGCCCTTAAGCGGCTTCCTTTTGTTGGAAACTTTGCGGTGGCCTTGCTCACCGGGCTTTCTGTTTTTATTGTAAACCTGCTTTTTCCACCGCTTCATCTTTTGGTGATAATCTATGCTTTGTTTGCTTTTTTTATTACCCTGCTTCGGGAAATTATCAAGGACACTGAAGATCTGAAAGGTGATCATACTTTCGGCTGCAAAACACTCCCCATTGTCTGGGGCATCCGGAAGACAAAATATTTCATGTATGGCTTGCTGGTCACTTTCTCCATTCTCGTATGGATTATTCATCTCTGGATCACGCCACTGCCGATGACATTTTTCGCCTGGGCATTATTCTTACCCCTGGTTGCCCTTACTGGCTGGCTGGTCCGGGCCGATACCGTTCGTGATTATTATCAACTCAGCCAGTTTTGCAAAGCCATTATGCTGGCCGGTATTGTCAGCATGGCGTTACTTTGAATTATATTGATGCTTTACTGAAATGCAATCCCATCCCTATAAACTTGCCCTGCTCGCCTCCGGTGAGGGTACCAATGCCGAGGCTATCATTAAATATTTCAGCCATCATCTACAGGTAAAAGTGGTGTTGGTGTTGAGCAACAATCCACAGGCAGGTGTTTTATCCAAGGCAGGACAATACAATATTCCTGTCAGGGTATTTGATAAAAGACAATTTGCCGAAACTCCTGAAATATCCGAATGGCTCAAAGCCGCCGGTGTCACCCACATTGTGCTTGCCGGATTTTTGTGGTTGATTCCCCAGACAATTTTGAAGACATTCCCAGGGAGAATCATCAATATTCACCCGGCACTATTGCCGAAGTTTGGCGGTAAAGGCATGTATGGAAAAAAAGTTCACGAGGCAGTAAAGGCTTCCGGTGATCACGAGACCGGGATCACCATTCATTTAGTCAACGAACATTTCGATGAAGGTAAAATTCTTTTCCAGAAAAAGTGTGAAGTTACTTTGTCCGATTCGGTTCATCAGATTGAGCAAAAGGTCAGGTTACTCGAACATGAATATTTCCCCAAAGTGATTGAGCAATGGGTAAAGGGTGAGCCTATTTCTTAACCGCCGCCGTCCATTCAAAATCCTTCGCCCTTGGAAAGTCGTCAAAGATTTTGCGTACATAATCATCCGGGATCGCCAGTTTTCGTTTGACTACATCGATCCATGCGCCATCAAGATTGAGTACAGCGCAAAGTGTACCGTCATCTTTGAAAAGCTGATGCCGGATGCTCCACCGCCCAAAGTCGGGTGTAGATCGGACTACCTCCAGATCTACTGTGACCCGGTCCTCAAATTTTATTTCCCGTTTGAAGACTGCTTCCTCCCTGAAGGCAATAGGGCCAATGTGTAATTCTTCGAATTTCATATTGGTAAGGCCGTGTTGTGAAAAACAGGCGATACGTGCGGTGGCTCCATAATCGTAATAAACAGAATGGCGCAAATGACGATTTTGGTCAATGTCCGCCCAGCGTACCTGAATAGGTATTGAGAATTTATCCACGTCTATATATTGTTATCGGGTTGTTCTGGACTTATGATTTTCCGTGTTTCCAATCCGTTTTTTCAAATTTGCCGAATTTAATTTTTTATTCTTTCAATGCTGGCCTTTTGGTATCACAGCCTGGAGGGCCAAAACCTGATGAGGTCTTCTATGACTTGTTTTCCATCTTCTCCAATTGGATTCATTTAAGTCGCATCATGGCGTATTCACTTCATTGAAACCATCCATGTGATCGGTCCAGCTCATGGGATAGTTTTTGTCGATGAATTCTGCGGCATCCGTGGTGAGGAACAACGGATGAAAAGTATCCAGCATAACAGCAAGTTCTTTCGTTTCCTTCGCACCGATGCTTTTCTCCACTGTTCCCGGGTGCGGTCCGTGCGGCAAGCCTCCCGGGTGTAGTGTGAACGATCCCCTCTCAATTCCCCTCCGGCTCATAAAATTTCCTTCCGCATAGTACAACACTTCATCGCTGTCAATGTTGCTGTGGTTGTAGGGAGCGGGTATGGACAAAGGATGATAATCAAACAACCGGGGCACGAAAGAGCAAATCACAAAATTCTGACCCTGGAAAGTCTGGTGAACGGGAGGGGGCTGATGAATGCGTCCCGTGATCGGTTCAAACTCATGAATAGAAAAGGCATACGGCCAGAGAAACCCATCCCACCCCACAACATCCAGCGGGCTGGAATCATACACATATTGATGGAGGTGGCCCAGCTTTTTGATCTTCACCAGAAACTCTCCGGATTTTGTTTCGGTGAGCAGATCTACAGGAGGGCGAATGTCGCGCTCACAATACGGAGAATGTTCAAGTAATTGTCCAAGCTGATTACGGTAACGTTTTACTGTTTCTATGGGTGATGCCGATTCAATGATCATCAACCGCAAGGGGCCGTCATTGAAATTGATTTTATATATGACGGTGCGGGGGATAACGACATAGTCGCCTTGCTTAAAATCGATCTTGCCAAATTGAGTATACAGTGTTCCGCTGCCGTCGTGAACAAACAGCACTTCATCCCCTTCGGCATTCTTGTAGAAGTAGTCCATCGTCCGTTTTTTTGGAGAACAAAGAGACATCGAACAGTCTGCATTCATCAACAAGACTTTTCTTGCGTCCAGGTAGTCTTCTCCGGTGAGACCAACGTGGGATGTATTGAGGTGCGTATGCTGAAGCCCATAGCCATCCAGTTTTTTTGGACCGTATGGGACGGGCTCTTTTAACTGCTTGATGCGGGTTGGCGGATGAGTATGATAGAGGATAGAATAAATGCCGGAGAACCCCTCTGAACTAACTACTTCTTCATGGTAAAGTGTTCCATCTGGCTTGCGAAACTGCGTATGCCGTTTGGAAGGAAACTGACCGAGGTGATGGTAATACATGGAGGGGAATTTGTACCCCAAATTAAATAAAATCTGGTTGCTGGTAGCGGGTTGCTGATAGATTGAGTTATTGAAGGATGTACGATACCAAGAGTATTATTTGCCCTACTGGTTACTGGTCACTGGTTGCCGGTAAATTAGGTTAATGAGAAGAGCGAGGCTATTCAGAATCAGTCTCCTGCACTAACAGCAACCAGCGCCAAGCCTACATCTTCCCCCGGTCCAGATCCGGTATCCTGTCAAAGAGTTTCAGCGCCTGCTGCAGCACTTCATTCTCCTCATTAAAAATGGGATAAAATCCATTGTTACCCCAGATTTTACGCGCAATCTGGGCTTTCAGGTTGAGTTGAATGGTTTTTTTATGTTTTTCCAGATCCTTGTAATCAGCGGGTACTTTGTTTTGTTCGCCCAGCTTCACAAGCTGACGTAGCATGTCGTCAGTGATTTTGAATTCGCTGTAGAATTTTTCAAAACCCATTTTCGAAAGTTCATCCTTGTGTTTATCGCAGTAGTTGAAGGAATATTCCTGAACAGAATTAGATGTATACAATTCGTTTAGGTAATGACTGTTTTGAGTAGTATCCAGGGGCACAAAGTAATCCGGCATAATGCCGCCACCGCCATACACGGACCGCCCGTTGGCAGTAACATATTTTAATGAGTCATTAAATTTTATGCTGTCGGCATGGAAGAATTCGCCCCGGCGATATCGTTTCATCATGTCTTTTGAATATTCTTCTGAGTTACCATAGGGTTTTTGTATCGAACGGCCACTGGGCGTATAATAGCGCGAGATCGTCAATCTTAATTCGGACCCGTCGCTCAGGTCAAAAGGGGATTGAACCAATCCTTTTCCGAATGACCTTCTGCCCACCACCAGCGCGCGGTCATTATCCTGTAAAGCTCCGGAAACAATTTCTGAAGCAGAAGCACTGCCTTCATTTACAAGAACGATGAGATCACCTTTTTCAAAATCGCCTTTGCTGGTGGCAAACGCATCTGAATTATATTTCTTGTCCTTGCCTTTTGTGAAAACAATTTTCTTTCCTTCCGAAAGGAATTCGTCTGCGATGTCAATGGCCTGATTCATATAACCACCTGGATTGCCTTGTAAATCCAGTACGAGTTTTTTCATTCCCTGCTCACGTAGTTTTTTCATGGCATCCTGGAATTCATCGAATGTAGTTTGTGAAAATCGGCTGACTTTAATGTAGCCAATGCCGGGCTCGACCATGTAGGAGACGTCGAGTGAAAATTGAGGGATCTTGTCGCGGATGATCGTAAAGTGGATGGGATCTTTCTGATTTTTACGGATCACTTCCAACCTGGCTTCCGTTCCTTTGGGTCCCTTGAGTAGTTTCATTACCTGGGGGCTGGTGAGCCCGATATTGGCGATAACCTTGTCGCCCACCTTTACAATCCTGTCTCCAGATTGCAAACCGACGGCTTCTGATGGTCCGCCACTCAGGGCCGATACCACGACAAGCGTGTCGTGAAAAATGCTGAATTCAATACCAATACCCTCGAAGTTACCCTGCAGGTCTTCGTTGGCTTCCACGCGCTGATTATTGGGTATGTAAGATGAATGGGGATCCAGTTTATTCAGCATGTGCTGAATCGCATCGTCAACCAGCGCATCAGTCTGGGTGGTATCCACATATTCGTTCTGAATCAGGCCGAGCACTTCGCGGAATTTCTGAACGTCATCTCCAGACTTACCTTTAACCGTGGTGGAATTGAGGCTTACACCCACCAGGAGTCCCCCGGCCAGGCCGATGCACAACACCAATGGGAGACCAATTTGACGGGGGCTGTTGTTTATTTCATCCATAAAACAAGTTCAATAAAGCTAAAACGACAAATATGGGGCAAAGTTCAGATTCAAGGAAACAGTATAGCCCGGCGGATTATGGAAAGGTTTTCCTGGTTCTTTATCTTTACTGTTCATGGATACACCGTCCCTCCAAAAACGAAGCATTGCCGAGATTATCGGGGAGGATAATGTACGGGCCTATGTCCTCTATTATTTTGGCATACGGTTTTATGAGTTCTTTGATAAGACCCTTGAAGAAGTCTGTCAGTCTCACGGGCTCAATGTAAAACAGGTTGTAGAAGGACTGGAAGCCCCTGACCGGGTTTCCACAGCGGATAATCTTCCGCTGATCACCTATCCGGTTGATCTCATTATTGAATATCTCAAGCACGCACACCTATTATTTATAAAAAATAAGTTGCCCTATATAAGCAATCTGGTGGAGAGCTTCAAACCCGGGCAGAAGACTTTTGAATCCATAGCCAGAGACTTGAAGACATTATTCCCACTTTTTCTGGATGATTTTATCCATCACATTTATCTTGAAGAAGATACCTTGTTCAGGTATATCATGCTGTTGAATAGCGCTGAACGCGGTGAATACAATCCGGCAAAACTGTACTACATGATGGAAAATAATTCACTGCATAATTTTGCTTCTGAGCATGAAAAGCATGACGATGAAATGGAAGGTATCCGCAGAATTACCCAGGATTACCAGGTAGATGAACAGACACCTTTGCATGTAAGAGTGATCTTTTCAGAACTCATTGCCCTGGAGTAATCGTTACAGGTCCATGCGCGTGTTGAAAATGAAATACTTTTCCCCAAAGCTATGGCGTTGGAAAATCAGATTAAAGCCCGGCTAATGGAGAAAGTAAAGTTCAATTAAAAATCCTTTTACCTAATTATTGAGTCTTCTGTGGGAAGAATTCTGGCAATTGACTATGGTTTGAAACGCACCGGCCTTGCCGTTACCGATAGTCAAAGAATTATCGCCACTGCGCTGGAGACGGTGGCGAGCGACAAGTTGATTGAGTACTTACAATCTTATTTTAAGCGGGAACCTGTAGACCAGTTGGTTTTGGGAATGCCCAGGCGGTTGGACTATTCCGACACAGACATGTCGCAGCCCGTTCGTGAATTACATAAATTATTAATGTCCAGATTCCCGGACAAACCAGTTGCATTGGTTGATGAACGATTTACATCTTCCATAGCAAAGCAAGCCATGATAATGGGCGGAATGAAAAAAAAGGACAGACAGGTTAAAGGGAATGCGGATAAAATCAGCGCGACATTGATTCTGCAATCATTTATGGAATCCGGTAAATCATGACCGGTAGAAGGACTACAACAGGTTGATTCTATTTTTTACCTTTGTGCTCAATACTATCCAGACCATGGTCTACCCGATTGTTGTATACGGTGATCCAATCCTGCGCAAGCGGGCGAAGGAAATCGAGAATACGGCCTCCCCAGAGGTTCAAACCCTGATACAGGATATGTTTGAATCCATGTATGCGGCCCATGGCATTGGCCTGGCAGCTCCGCAAATTGGAAAGGCGATAAGATTATTTGTGGTGGATGGCACTACACTGGAGGACGAAGACGAGGATTTGTCAGGATTCAAGAAAGCATTCATCAACCCTGAAATTGTGGATGAGACCGGTGAACCCTGGGAGTTTGAAGAGGGTTGTTTGAGTATTCCCAATATCCGTGAAAATGTGTCGCGTCAGGAAAAGGTGAGAATCCGCTACACAGATGAAACCGGAAAACAGTTGGATGAAACGTACGATGGGATGAAAGCACGGATTATTCAGCACGAGTACGACCATCTCAATGGGAAAATGTTTATTGACTATCTCACACCCTTGAAAAAGAGAATGCTCAAGGGTAAACTTACCGACATCAGTAAAGGGGATGTCAAAACAGAATATCGCATTCTGATTCCAAAAAAATAAGCATTCAGGACGTATAGTGAACGTGGGGTAGTTTTGATTCTTCAGGGACGCGAATGATCAGCGATCCTGACCTAATCGTGACCTGGCAAGCCAGTCGCTCATCTTCCTTCAGCAAACCTTCCTTTGCATATTTTTTTTCAGCGTGTGTAAGGGGGGAAAGATGTTCTTTTCCGGCAATCACGGTCATCTTGCACGTGGTACAGCGGCCTTTTCCGCCGCAGGCATGCATCCAGTCAATGAAATGAGCGTGTAATTGGTGCAGCACCGATTTATCCGTATCGGTAATGTTAACCTCTTTTTGTCCAAGATTTTCTATGACTATCTTTACCATCGGTCAGTCTGGTTCCCCCTGGCACTACCTATTTAACATGGATGAAAAAATCAGTTTTAAAGCCCTCGAAGACTATAGTGATGACTATGCCTCGAAGGTAACAGCTTCTTTTTTCTCATCGAAAGAAAAAATTTCAGGACCTGAGATACTCAAGGTTAGCGACATTCACCAGATCAATCTTTTTGTCATCCGGGAGTTGCTGCATACCTGGAAGCTGGAAAGTCAAAAAATGAGAAGCCCATTTTTTGACTATACCGCTCCTCCGGTGGCGGAGGCGATGGTAAAATTTCAGAACCTGCTTTCCAACCACATCTCTATTTCAAGAGAAAATTTTCAACCCCTGTTGAAGAAAGCAGTAAGCCAGACCTTAAACCTGATCCTCGGTCCCTACGATTTTTATTCTGAAACACTCGATCGCGGTACCGGGGGAATATTAAAAACGGAAGACCTGAAGAATGATATCAAATATGTCAAGATTAACAGGACTCCGCTGGAAAACCTTTTAAAAACACTGGATGAGAAAAAAATGACTTCTCTTTCGGGGAATGAGGCCTTCGCATTACTGGATCATATCCTCGAAGAAGTCAATTTTACTCCGGAAGATATCGACAACTATCTCGCCCAATTTTCAAAGGTTGTGCCTTTGACGCTTGAAAATCTGTATGAAGAGAAGCCAGTACAAGCGGTTGCACCGCCTGTCGCCGAACCTCAAAAGGAGGAGTCTGTAAAAACGGAAGTCGCGGTTGCCGAACCAAAGGTGAGCGAACCAGTAAAGTCACCGATCAGGGAAAATGTAGTTAGACCACCGGCCCCATCGCCCGTTGCACCCAAACCGGCACAGACCAGCCTGGTAGAAGATTTTCAAAAGCGAAAGAAAATCAAGGACAGCCTGACGATCAACCAGAAGTTCATGTTCACTAAAATTCTTTTCAACGGGGATTTTGAATTGTTCTCCTCAGCCATTGAACGTCTTGATGAATTGGACAACCTGAATCAGGCGCACAACTACCTTTCCAACAATTATGGAGAGTGGAATCCGGAGAGCGAAGAGTATCAGGAATTTATGGAGATGGTGGAGAAGCGGTTTGCTTGAAGAATGTCGTTCAGTTTGCGGCTAATATTAGATTCTTTGCAGCATCTGTCCCCGGTGTGCATCCAGTTTCAGCAGAATAAACAACAGTACCGTAAATCCCCACAACGAGGATCCCCCGTAGCTGAAGAAGGGCAAGGGTATTCCAATTACAGGAAAAAGTCCAACGGTCATTCCGATGTTCACCGCGAAGTGAAAAAAGAAAATACTCACCACACTGTAGGCATACACCCGTGTGAACCGGCTTTTTTGCCTTTCGGCAAGGAAGATGATCCGCAATAGAAAGACCACGAATAAACTTACAGTAAGCAGACTCCCCACCCATCCGTGCTCTTCACCAATGGTGCAAAAAATAAAATCTGTGCTTTGTTCCGGCACAAAATCAAATTTTGTTTGCGTACCCTTCAAAAACCCCTTGCCAAAAAATCCACCGCTGCCAATAGCAATTTTGGATTGGGTCACATTCCAGCCAAATCCCAATGGATCAGCGTCAGGGTTGATCAATGCTTTGATGCGGTTCTGCTGGTGCGGCTTCAACACGTCTGTGATTACATAATCCACGCTTTCAATTACTCCCATGATCACGATCGCACCGGCTGTCAGCAGGAGAATTCTTTTGAGTTTCTTCTTGCCAAAAGTGATGAGCAAGGCCAGCAGGATGACAATGGCACCATGGAGGTAAAGCTGATTGGGAATTAACAGTGTCAGGATGAAGATCACCGCTGCACAAATACCGACGATCATCAGGAATGGAGACATCCCTTCGCGGTAGAATACAAAAATGAAGGAAGTAAAAACCAGTGCGGTTCCTGTGTCTTTCTGGAGCAGGATCAGCAGCATGGGCAATCCAATCATTCCGAAAAGAATAAGCTGTTGGCGAAGGTTATCCATTCTGAACCCAACTGAGCCAATGTATTTTGCCACGGCCATGGCCACAATGAATTTGGCAAACTCCGAGGGTTGCACCCCGAAGGACCCGATACCGAGCCAGGCCTTGTTGCCACCCACTTCTTTTCCTATGATGGGAACCAAAAAAAGCAGGATGATGATTATTCCATACAGGATATAGGCAAAGGTTTCATAAAACCTCATGTCGAGGATGACAATGCCCATGATGATGAGGAAGGAAGCTACGATGAACAACAACTGCCTCCCCGAGTTGAGCGTCAGGCTGAAAATGGACTGGTGGACTTCTTCATCATACACTACAGCATAAATATTCATCCAACCCAGCAAAACCAATACGAGGTATAAGCCGATAGTAGCCCAATCCAAACTGCCCGATATATTATCTTCCCTTTTCAATTTTTCTTGTCCAGAAAATCACCATGCAGAACATATTCTTCCATGTGAGGCCGTTGCGTTTTCCCAATCAGGTATTTTTCAATCATCAGCGAGGCAATTGCGGCAGCTGCTCTACCGCCCTGGCCGTTGTCTTCCACGTACACGGAGATTGCAATTTTTGGATTTTCACGAGGTGCAAAAGCTATAAAAACGGCATGTGAAGGCATGGGATCATTCTGAACCGTACCTGTTTTACCGCACACCACGATGTCTTTCAAAAATGCACGACGTCCTGTCCCGGCCTCGACCACCTGCTGCATGGCGTCTATGGCAATGCGGAAGTTGGCAGAATCAATTGTCGTAAAATGCTTCTCCTGGTATTTGGGCAAGGGTTTGCCGTCTTTACCGATTTGTTTGACGATGTGTGGCGTATAATAAAATCCACGGTTGGCTACCGTGGCAACGAAGTTGGCCATTTGCAGAGGCACGACAAGATTTTCGCCTTCACCGATCGCGATCGAGTAAATATTGGAAAACTTCCAGGGACGGTTATTGTAAGCCCGGTCATAGTACGCTGGTGAAGGAACGAGTCCCCCTTTTTCATTGGGGAGATCAATACCCAACGGCTTTCCGAATCCGAAACTGGTGATATGCCGGTCCCACTCAGTCAAACCGATCCGCGTGTCCTGATAGGGATCATTTATTTTACCCTGGTTGATCATTCTTCTCAACACACCGAGGAAATAGGGATTGCATGAATTGGTAATGGCTCCGCGTAAATCTTCGTTGCTATGCGCCCCATGACAGTCGATCAGACTTCTATCGCAGCGGATGCGCGTCTCAGGGGTAATGACACCTTCTTGTAAAGCCGTCATGGCCTGGGCGATTTTAAAGATGGAGCCCGGCCGGTATTGCGCCATCAGCGGGCGATTGAACAACGGTTTGTTGGTGTCACTGCTTATCAATTTAAAATTGGTGCTGTAATTCTTTCCGGAAAGAAGATTGGGATCGTAGGAGGGACCGGAAACGAGCGCGAGAATTTCACCTGAAGATGGTTCGATGGCAGCGATACTTCCGGCAAAGCGCTTCATTAAAAATTCGCCGTACTGCTGCAGATCAAGATCAATTCCCGTAACCAAATCTTCTCCCGGAACAGACAAAGTATCATAGGCTCCGTTTTTGAACGAGCCTTTCAGGATTCCCTTTACATTGCGAAGCTTAAACCTCACACCACGACGTCCGCGCAATTGTTCCTCGTAAAAAGATTCAATTCCGCTCTGCCCGATGTAGTCACCTTGACGGTAAATTTTGGTTTCATCATCCTTAAGACGTGACTTGCTAATTTCACTTACATAGCCCAATGCATTGGCAAGTGCCGGTGTGGTGTATGCCCTGGTAGTCCGCGCCTGCACATAGAAACCTGGAAATTCATCAAGATAATCCTGTATGGCGGCAAAATCAGTGTTGGAAAGCTGGTCGAGAAAGAGTGTGGGCTTGTAGGGAGAATATTCTTTCAAAGCTTTCATCTCCCGGAATTTCTTCCGTAAGGTTTCCCGCGAGATGCCGAATACGCGGCAAAATTTAGCGGAGTCAAATTTTTTGACATCTTTCAGCAGCACTTCAAGTTTATATTCAG
Organism: Cyclobacteriaceae bacterium; assembly: GCA_035438035.1. Lineage (GTDB taxonomy): Bacteria > Bacteroidota > Bacteroidia > Cytophagales > Cyclobacteriaceae > ELB16-189. The sequence continues at coordinate 11,412 of DAOMZK010000015.1, forward strand.
GGGTATTATACACAATCAGCTTGCCATTGCGGTCATAGATCAATCCCCTGAATGGATATTCCACCTGTCGCAAAATGGCATTGCTTTCTGCCAGGTCGGCATATCGGTCATCCAGTACCTGAATAGAAAATAGTTTGATCAGAAAAATAATACCGACCAGAACAATAACCACCTGGAATATTTCTCTCCTGCCTTCGTTCATCTCCTGTCAGATGAAAAGTATTGTAAAAATAATATGACCGACATGGTAAAAATCATACTGGTCATCACTTTTGACATGGTGAACCAGAAAATACCAAACCCGCCGGCTTCAATAAAAAACAAAACAAAGTGATGTATAAACACCAGCGGGAGTGAATAGACTACAAACCACTGGAGACCATTGACCGCCAGCGTAGGTCCTTCGCCTGCATCGTATCCGCCCTGAGGCGTAATTGTGGCCAACCAATAATTTCGCACGTAAGCCACCAACACCAGGCTCATCGCATGAAGTCCGAGACTATCATAAAAAATATCAACACAAAATCCCAGCAGGAAGGCCACGAGCATCAGAATCAGTGTGTTGGTTTCAATAGGCAGCAGGAGAATGAACGCAACGTAAAGGAAACAAAATGCGGTATTGAAAAGCACAAGCTGTTTGAACAACATTACCTGGATAAGCAGGTAAAGCAGAAAATAAACAAACACAAAAATTCCTGACCGGTTCATGGGCGTGTTCCGATTGTGGTTTGTTCGAGAGAATCGAGCTCCGCTTTTCTCCTGCTCTTCACAATTTTTACAAATGACAATCTTCTGAAATCCTGCGCCAGCTCGACGCGAATGTCATAAAAGAGCGCCTCTTCTTTCAATTTTACTTCCTGGACGATGCCTACCAAAACGCCTTCCGGGAACACGGCATTGTAGCCAGAGGTGACAACGGTATCACCGGCCATGGGCTGAACGTGTCGGGGTACGTACAACAGGTTGACCATACGCGGATCCGTTCCGTCCCACTGTATGGTTCCAATATTTCCCGTGCGCTTGAGCAGGCTGGAAACCTGTTCGTCAATATTGAGAATGGAGATCAACACTGAAAAATGATCAGAAACTGATTTGACTTTGCCGACTGCTCCAAATGTGCTGATCGCAGCCATACCCGGTTTGAGGCCGGCTTCTTCCCCCTGGTTGATCGTTATATAGTTTTTGAATTGAGCCACGGAATTGTTGACGACTTTGGCGCTGATAAAGTCGTAACGCACTGACGTGTCTGGCTTCAGGCCTGGAATTTTAAGGTTTTGACTTTGCTGTTCGATAAGGGTGCGAAGCTGGGCGTTTTCGCGTGAAAGTTCCTCGTTGATCGAGCGCAAGGCAAAGTATTCACGGGTGCTTTGTGAAAAGCCCATGATGTTGGCAGCAATTTGGTTGGAGGAATTGAAAAACTTTGTGCTCTGGTACTGATTATTTTCCACCAGTAGCCAGGCACAAAAGACTTCTAATAACAGGAATGTAAAAAATGCGCGGTATTCGTAAAAGAAATTAAGAAGACGCTGCATGCATCATGTCATCAATACTTTTCTATAATGATTCAGGTTTTTCAAAGCCGCTCCTGTTCCGCGTACCACAGCACGCAGCGGATCATCTGCAACGTGAATGGGTAACTTGGTCTTTAAGGAGAGCCGCTTGTCCAGGCCACGCAGCATCGCACCGCCGCCAGTGAGATAGATTCCGCGTTCGTAGATATCCGCAGAAAGTTCAGGAGGAGAAAGCTCAAGTGCTTTTAATACAGCTTCTTCCAGCTTGGAAATGGATTTGTCGAGAGCGAAAGCCACTTCACTGTAGGATATCTTGATGGTCTTTGGAATACCGGTCATCAGGTCACGTCCTCTTATTTCGTAGTCATCAGGACCGTCATCGAGTTCCGTAAGGGCAGAACCCACTTCTATTTTTACACGTTCTGCAGTCCGCTCTCCGATGAGGAGGTTATGCTGACGCCGCATATAGTCAAGGATGTCACGATTGAAGGTATCGCCGGCAATCCGGATTGACTGATCGCATACAATTCCAGAAAGGGCGATGACCGCGATGTCAGTGGTTCCGCCACCGATGTCAACAATCATGTTACCAATTGGCTGTTCGATGTCAATGCCGATGCCAATCGCCGCTGCAATCGGTTCGTGAATCATGTATACTTCTTTTGCGTTGGCGTGCTCGGCAGAGTCGCGCACAGCACGTTTTTCCACTTCAGTAATCGCGGAAGGAATACAAATCACCATACGCAAGGACGGGGGAAACAGCCGGCGACCAGTGTCAATCATCTTGATCATGCCACGGATCATCATTTCGGCAGCATGGAAATCGGCGATAACACCTTCTTTCAGCGGACGAATCGTTTTGATATTGTCGTGGGTCTTTTCATGCATCTGCATGGCTTCCCGGCCGATGGCCAGCACCTTGCCCGTGAGTTTATCAAGCGCAATGATGGATGGTTCATCCACGACAACTTTGTCTTTATGTATGATTAAGGTGTTGGCTGTGCCCAGATCAATGGCGATGTCACTGGTGAAGAAATCAAAAAGTCCCATTCGTAAAAACTCCTCCTCGGAATGCGGTTAAAAATAGCCCCGAAATTACAGAAATATTCACCGCATTATACCTTACGAAGTAGTTAAAAAACTTACACCGGTTTTTTTTCGGGTCAGACAGGACGGACCGAATATCTTGCGAGGGCAGGATAGGATGTTGCTGGAATTTTAGAAAAATCAGTGCTTAAAGTGCCTGAATCCAGTAAAGACCATAGCCATAGAATGCTGGTTACAAAAGGCAATTGAGTCTTTATCTTTGATGGACCCACCCGGCTGAATTACCGCCCTAATTCCTTGATTATGAGCAATTTCTACGCAATCAGGAAAGGGGAAAAAGGCGTCTGACGCCATCACGGCACCCTGGAGGGAAAAGCCAAAAGCCTGGGCTTTTTCAATGGCCTGCTTCAGGGCATCGACCCGGCTGGTTTGACCCACACCGCTGGCCAGCAATTGTCCTTCCACAGCCAAAACAATAGTATTGGATTTTGTGTGTTTACAGATTTTACTGGCTAACAGGAGGGCTTTCACT
>DAOMZK010000016.1:0-14468 GCA_035438035.1 Cyclobacteriaceae bacterium
TAATTATTCACCTGGCCGGTACCGGTGTGGCAGAAAAACGGTGGACACCGGAGCGCAAGAAGGATATTCTCGAAAGCCGTACAAAATCCGGCACCTTGCTGTTTGAGACCTTAAAGAACACCCGGCATAAAGTCAAAGCAGTAATATCAGCTTCTGCCATTGGATACTATGGGTACGCAAATGATCCGACGCCATTGTCAGAAGCGAGCTTGCCGGGAGATGACTTCCTTGCAAGGGTGGTGGTGGATTGGGAAAAATCAATTGATACCATTCATTCATTGGGTATCCGTGTTGCAAAAATCAGGATTGGAATTGTATTGAGTGAAAAAGGTGGCGCATTGGTGGAAATGGCAAAACCTGTAAAATTTGGTGTGGGTTCACCGCTGGGATCGGGAAAACAAATGGTGAGTTGGATTCACCTGGATGATCTGTGTGGAATTTTTATTCAGGCCATTGACGATCAATCCATGACGGGTGCTTACAACGCTGTGGCCCCGCATCCTGTGAGCAACAAAGAGATCACGACCCAAATTGCGAAAGTTCTGAAGCGCCCCTTATGGCTGCCGAATGTTCCATCCTTTGTGTTGCATATAGTCGTCGGAGAAATGGCGGCGATTGTGCTTAACGGTGCCGTCATTTCTGGTGAGAAAATTCAAAATACAGGTTTTCAGTTTCAGTTTCCTGAAGTGGATAAAGCCCTCGAAAATTTGTTGCGCAGGTAAATTATATATCTTCGACTTGAATTTAGATAAGAGAAAGTATGGCTACGACAAAGAAAAAGAAGAACGGAGATGAACTCGTCAAACAGGCGCTGGAAGAAGAGCACCGCATAAGAAAAGCATTTAAAGACAAGGATTGGGCAGAAATCAAAAGTTCGGATTCATGGGTCATTTTCAAAGTGATGAGTGAATTTGTAGAAGGGTTTGAGAAACTTGCGAAAATAGGTCCCTGTGTTACTATTTTCGGATCCGCCCGCGTGAAATCCGGACATCCCTATTACAAAACTGCAGAGGAAATTGCATTCCAGTTGGTACAACATGGATATGGTGTGGTCACCGGCGGCGGGCCGGGAATTATGGAGGCGGGAAACCGGGGCGCCAATCGTGCGGGAGGTAAATCAGTGGGATTAAATATTTATTTGCCACATGAACAGAAAGGCAATCCCTACATTGATCCCGACAAACTCATCACCTTCGATTATTTTTTCGTTCGTAAAGTGATGTTTGTCAAGTATTCGCAGGGATTTGTTGTCATGCCAGGAGGCTTCGGAACAATAGATGAACTATCAGAAGCCCTCACGCTCATTCAAACTAAAAAGATCGGACGCTTTCCTATCGTCCTGGTAGGCAAGAAATTCTGGTCAGGAATGATTGACTGGATAAAAAAGGTGCTGGTGGAAGAAAAAATGATTCATGAAGAAGACCTCGATCTTTTCAGCATTGTGGATAAACCTGAGGATGCAGTTAAAGTGATTGACGAATTCTACGCGCGATATTTGTTATCTCCGAATTTCTGATGAGTGCCAGGCCGTATCTTCTCGCTGAAAACAACTGGAAAGTCATTCGTGACAGTTCATTTGAACTGGCCGTACTGCCATGGGCGGCCTGTGAAGCCCACAACTATCATCTACCCTACAATACGGATATCATCGAAGCGGAAGCGATCAGTGCAGAAGCAGCCCGCCTCGCCTATGAGAAAGGCGCGAAGATCATTGTGCTTCCGGTAATTCCCTTTGGCGTCAACACCGGTCAGCATGATGTGATGCTGGATATGAACATGAATCCCAGCACCCAATTAGCTGTATTGAGAGACGTCGTCGAAGTACTCAACCGACAGGGAATCCACAAGCTTATCATACTGAACAGTCATGGTGGTAATGACTTCAAGACTATGATTCGCGAATTGGGATTGAAATTTCCGGACATGTTCTTAAGTCAGTGCAATGCATACCAGGCTGTTGATCAGAAAGATTTTTTTGAAAATAAGGATGACCACGCCGGTGAAATGGAAACCAGCCTCATGATGCACCTCAGGCCTGATCTGGTGCGGCCACTGTCAGAGGCAGGCGATGGCGCTTCAAAAAAATTCAGGTTCGCAGCCATGAAAGAGGGCTGGGCATGGGCCGAACGCAAATGGATGAAGGTAACGACAGATACCGGTGTCGGCGATCCGCGTAAGGCGACCTCAGCCAAGGGCGAGAAATATTTCAAAGCCGTTACGGAAAAGATCGGAGCCTTCTTTTACGAAGTGGCGAAGACGAAGCGCGAGGATATTTATGAATAAAGATTTTTTGTGTCGCGCAAAGGCGTCAAGATCGCAAAGCTGCAATCGAACTTTGCGTGCTTTGCTTCATTACAAGAAACTTTACCATCCAATCCCGTAATCCTCCCCGTGATTACTGGACCCTCCCCAAAAGGTGCCATGTACCCAGTCAAACCAGATGGCATTGATCGGGCCTGACGTTCGGTCAGCATAATTGAGGCGATAACCCATTTTTGATAATTCTTTTCTTGTCCACGATGGTGTGGCAGAATTCAAGGTGAGATCACCAGGTTTCTTTTCATGTTTTCCGAAACTGGAATACATCTGAAGCGTTTTGAAACTGGCTGCCTCTGTGGCTTCCTGAACGGTCATCCCAAACTCAACGACATTCAGAAAAAACTGCAACAACAATTGGTCCTGCTCATCGCCGGCCTGCTTGGCAAATGAAAGAAACGGTCTCCCGTCTTTCAGTGCGAGACTGGGCGTCAATGTTACGCGTGGACGTTTGCCAGGCTCCACCACATTGAATGGATTTTCTTTAGGATCCAGTACAAAGGCCTGCATACGCTGACTCATTCCTACACCCGTATTCCCTGCAATACAGGCCGGAACCCATCCGCCGCTGGGCGTGATCGATACAACCCATCCTTCTTTGTCGGCTGTCTCCACGGAAGTTGTGCCGGCAGTAAATGTTCTCAGGTATTCTTCACTCAATGGTGAAGCGAAATTTCCATTGGATGCCTGCCGGCTGGCCCATTCCTTTAACAAATCAGTGTATGGATTTTGTTTTCCTTCGAAGGGATAAGGATCACCAGGTCCGATCCTGGGATCATTTTTTTCAGTGTTGATCTGTTTGACCCGTTCCTTCGCATATTCTTTTGAAAGCAAACCTTTCATGGGTTGCGGGGTCGGAGCGAAGGCAGGATCACCATAATAAAAGTCGCGGTCTGCGAACGCAAGATTCATGGCCTGGTACAAGGTGTGGATGTAGCGGGAGGAATTGTAACCCATGCTTTTAATGTCAATATTTTCAAGAATGTTTAATGTTTGCAACATCGCCGGACCCTGTGTCCATTGCTGTAGCTTATAGACTTCTATGCCTTTGTAATTCACCATCAGGGGTTCCTCTATTTTCACTTTCCAGTTGGCGAGATCTTGTTCAGTGAATAATCCTCCCTGCTCCTGAGAGCTTCGTGCAATTTCTTTGGCAATGTCTCCCTTGTAGAATCTGTCATAAGCTGCATAAATTGCTTCTTTGCGGTTCTTGCCTTTTTTCAAAGCCTGCTGTTCGGTGTCAACCAGTTTCTGGAGGGTTCCTAAAAGATCTTTTTGAACAAAAATTTCTCCAGCATGTGGCGCCTCTCTTTTTTCTCCGGCATGGGGAAGGAAAACTTTTGCAGAGTAGGGCCATTTTTTTATTTCCGTTTTATTGGACTCAATGAGGTTGGCGGTCTGTGCTTCAATGGGATAGCCCTCCGCCATCTGCATCGCTGGTGCAAGGACATCTTTCAGACTCATGGTGCCGTATTCAGCAAGCATCGTAAGAAGACCTCCAGGTGTTCCTGGAGTTACGGCGGCAAGGGGTCCGAATTCCGGCGGATAGTTATATCCTTTTCCTTTGAAAAATTCTACTGTAGCGCCGGTAGGAGCGACTCCAAGTGCGTTAATGGCAATTACTTTTTTTGTTTTGGGATTATAGATCAGCGCTTGCGTTTCTCCTCCCCAGCTCAGCATATCCCACATAGTACAACTTACGGCCAGCATACCGCATGCGGCATCAACTGCATTGCCACCCTTATAAAAAATTGCGGCTCCGGCAGAAGCGGTCAATGGTTTCCCTGTCACCGCCATCCAGTGTCGTCCATGGAGTGGAGGTTTTTGCGTTTGCACGGATGAATTGTTGAACTCCTGTGCCATGGAATGGACTGTAATCAGGATGAAAGCGACTGACAAAATATTTTTCATAAGGGTATGGGAATTGTCCAAATATAATGAATGTGGATTCTCATGCTTGAGTCCTTTTATTAACTGTTTAAAAAGTGGATATCCGGAAGGAAGTTACAGTTTTGAAACGAAAATGCATTTCGATCCGTAAATTGAATCCTAAACAGCAAGACTATGCTACATGATATTCAGGAAGCAACTTCATTTATCAGGGATCACGGTGTTACTGAACCGGAGGTTGGTGTGATTCTCGGAACCGGACTCGGAAACATTTTTGTTCAGAAAATCAAGGACCCCATCATTATCAATTACAATTCAATTCCTCACTTTCCCATTTCTACAGTCGAGTACCATAAGGGAAAACTCATTTATGGTACAATAAAAAAGAAAAAAGTACTGGCCATGCAGGGCCGTTTTCACTACTATGAAGGATATTCCATGCAGCAGATTACACTGCCTGTCCGAGTGATGAAAATGTTGGGCGTAAAAAATCTGCTGATATCAAATGCGGCAGGAAATATGAATATGAAGTGGAAGAAGGGGAGTCTCATGCTGATTGACGACCACATTAATTTACAACAGGACAATCCGCTTCGGGGACAGAACTTTGAAGTTCTGGGCCCTCGTTTTCCGGATATGAGCGCACCTTATTCAAAAGAACTGAACAAGAAGATCCTTTCGATTGCAAAAAAGCAGGGCACAAAAATAAATGTCGGTGTATATGTCGGAGTCCCGGGTCCCAACCTTGAAACGCGGGCTGAATACCGTTTCCTTCATCGGATCGGTGCTGATGCAGTGGGCATGAGTACTGTACCTGAAGTGATTGTCGCCAACCACATGAACCTGCCATGTTGTGCTATTTCTGTCCTTACGGATGATTGTGATCCGGACGATCTGAAACCAACCAGCATAACGGAAATAATCAAGGTGGCTGGCAAAGCGGAATCCAAACTCACGGATTTGTATGTGGAGTTGATTGGGAAGCTTTGAATCGTGCAACCTTCGGTGACATAAAGGCGTCTTACTACACAAAACAACCCTTTATGAAAGCCTTATCCTCAATTGTAATTATTCTGTTGACAGCCTGTGGCATAGCCAGTGCGCAGGAGGGTAATTTTCACCTTGACAAGGAATATAAAATGAATGCCAGTGGTACGGTAAAGCTCAAAGCCTCCGATGCCAAAATTTACATCACGGGCTCTTCCCGGTTAACGGCCCATGTCACGATCGATCGGGAGATTACAACAAAGGGCCTCACTTTTGGCCATGACGAATTCAGTGTGGAGGTTTCGGAGAATGAAGGCAATCTTGAAATCATTGAACATTCTAACTCCGTTTCAGTTGGTATGGTAGGATATCGTTATGAAAAATATACCATCAGCATTGAGGCACCACAGGGATCCAGTCTTATCGTAAGGGGTGATGATGGTGACCTATGGATAAAGAACGTAGATGGCTCTATTTCCCTCGACCTTGATGATGCCGACGTGGAATTGACAGGCTGTTCAGGGAGCAAGTTCGACTTCCGTATGGATGATGGGAAAATTAATATGGATGAGGCGAAAGGCTCACTGGATCTCAGCGCCGATGATACTGACGTCAATATCAGGAACGCCAGTTTCAATCATGTGGATGCCAAACTGGACGATGGTGACCTGATTATTGAAACATCCCTGGATGACAATGGAGAATATTTTATAGATGCACAGGACGGCATGGTGTCCATGTCCATCACGAAAGGCGGTGGCCGTTTTGAAGTTCGCCATGATGATGGAAGGGTAACCACCGAAGGAGATTTTAAAGTTGTCGAGGATTCAGAAAATCGTACGCGCATGACATTGGCCAGCGGTACCGCCAAAGTCAATATTCGCACGGATGACGCCAGGGTGAAACTGATTAAGCGATAGCCGAATTTAAACATCGCAAATTCCCACACCTTGTTTCAAGGCGGCCAATTTATCTGACCAACTGGGCACAAACTCCTGGGCAACAAACCCCTTAAAACCGGTGGCCACAATGGCCCGCATGATGGCGGGATAGAAAAGTTCCTGGCTTTCATCAATCTCATGTCTGCCGGGAACGCCGCCGGTATGATAATGGGAAATATATTTTGAATGTTTTTTAATCGTCGCGATTACATCTCCCTCCATAATCTGCATGTGGTAAATGTCGTACAGCAATTTAAAATTGTCGGCTCCCGTTTTCTCACAAAGTTTTACACCCCATTCCGTATGGTCGCATTGATAATCTTTGTGATCCACTTTGCTGTTGAGAAGTTCCATCGTAATGGTCACATTGTATTTGGCGGCAACTTTGAGAACGGGTTCGAGCCCCTTCGCACAGTTTTCCAATCCTTTTTCAGCCGTCAGACCATTGCTGTTTCCGCTGAAGCAAATCACATTCTTCAGGCCCGCGTCTGCTGCCTTGGGGATATTCACACTAAAATCCTTCCACAATGCATCATGCAATGAGGGATCATTAAATCCCTTGTTTAGGCCGATCGGGCTTACATAAGCCATTGCACAGGTTAAACCGTATTTTGCCGCAGTCGCCCACTGGGTTGAGTTCAGAAGGTCAATCGATTTGATGCCCATATCGCGGGCAGCTTCACATAATTTTTCCAATGGAATGTCATTGTAACACCATTGACAGACAGAATGGTTGATGTTGCCCTTGAGCCCAAATGTTTTATTCATAGCGGTTCCAATTTTTGTTATGGCCATTGTGCCGGCAACGCCAGCAGCAATGGTCTTGAGAGCTTGTTTGCGGTTCATGATTTTAAATTACGAATTTAAGAATGATGAATCATGGCCTGTCTATTTTCCGTATTCATTGCGATAGGCAACTCCATTTTTCATAACAAAACTCACTTTCCTCAATTCGGAAATATTTTTAGATGGATCTCCTTTAATGGCCATCAGGTCGGCCTTCATTCCGGGTTTGATAGAACCGATCTCATTTTCCAAATGTAGCGCACGAGCGTTTACAGTTGTGGCTGACTTCAGAATATCGAGATTTTTCATTCCACCATACTCCGCCATAAGCTCCATTTCATATACGTTTTCACCATGAGGAAAAACACCCACATCTCCTCCCACGCCGATGGTTACGCCGGCGTCCACAGCGATTTTCAAACTTTTTTTCTTTTGCAATACATTGGCCGGCTCCTCGCCTTGTCCCTTCTTCCATCCGCGATATTGTGTGATCGCGTCGACAGCAGCCACGGTAGGGTAGTAGGTTACCTTGTGTTCCTTCATCAGCTGCGCAATTTCTTCATCCATAAAATCACCGTGTTCAATAGTCTCCGCACCGGCAAGAATGGCACGCCGCATGCCCTCTTTGGTTTTTGCATGACATACTAAATATCGGCCGCTGCTCCGGGCCACTTCGTTCACTAATTTCAATTCTTCAAGTGTAAAAGATGGCTGGTCTTCGCCCTTTGCACCCCAGCGGTAGTCGGCATACACTTTGATGAAATCTGCACCTTTGCCAATCTGATCCCGCACTACGCGGATCAATTCATTTCCGTCTGCCGGTTCTGCGCCCAACATGATCTGCATGTCGTTGTCAAAACCTTTGGGACCGTATGAGCCGGTTGAAACGATTGCTCGTCCCGCAACGATCATTCGGGGACCAGGGATTATACCTTCATTGATCGCACGCTTTAGTGCCACGTCAGAATAGCCGGCCCCTTCTGTTCCCAGGTCGCGAACGGTGGTGAATCCTGCCATCAGTGTATTCTTTGCATGCACAGTGGCCCGCGCAGTCCGATAGGAATCAGATTCTTTCAGCACCTGGGTATCCCAGTCAGTAATATTATAAGGATACAACAGTAAATGAGAATGTCCTTCGATGAGCCCGGGAAGCAAAGTTGTGCCTGGCATGGCGACGATTTGTGTTTCTTTGTTTGCCTTTATGGATGCTGCCGGTCCAGCAATAATTATTTTATCACCTTCGACCAGAACCGCCCATCCTTCATGCATTTCCTGGCCGTCGAATACACGCTCCGGTTGAAGCAAAAATGATCCCTTTGGCTGAGCATACGAGACAATGAAACTGAATACGAACAGGATTGACAATAGCCTCATCACAATATGAAATTTGATGAGGGAAGGTAACGAATTTTAAAAACCCATCAAGCGCTTACTTGACGGACGATAGCAATTTTAAAGAACCACAAATACAGATTTGCCACAGAGAAGGACCAAAGCGCTTTGCGCCTTATCAGTGCCATCACTGCCTGCCGACAGGTGTGGCAAATGAATTTTTACTAACCTGTAGTTTCTACTGTGTCGGCGAGGGATATCCAGAAATTATTATAGCCCTCTCCCGATTGGAGAGAAAGATTGCCTAAAGCGAGCATTTCAAGGATGGCCAGAAAATTAAATATGAGTGCAACACGGGTGGGATTGCTCTCCAGCATTTCAGAAAAAGACAGCATCCTTTTGCGCGTGAGTTCATTCAGAATATATTCTTTTTGACCCTCAACGGTATATGGATATTGCACGACCTGGTGTACGGGTTTGTTTTTTTCCTCGTCATGGCGCTTCATCACCTTCTCAAACACCTGCATCAGTTTGTACAAATCGACATCCTGCAGTTCGGCTTCAACATTTACGCTGGCGGCAAGTGACTTCAGTTCTTTCAGAATATTACCCCGCTTTTCCTTTTGCAGTTCAGCTTCTTCCATTTTCTGGAAAGATTCGATCACCGACTTGTATTTTTTATACTCCAGTAAGTGTTTGACCAATTCTTCACGAGGATCAATTTCATTGCCCTCTTCATCCAATTGGGGCCGCGGCAAAAGCATTTTTGATTTGATTCGCATCAATGTGGCGGCCACGAGTATAAATTCACTTGCCAGCTCCACGTTCATACTTTCCAGTTGATGCAGATAATTCAGAAAATCATGGGTGATTTTTGAAATGGGTATATCATAAATGTCCAGTTCATCCCGCTCTATAAAGAAGAGCAACAGATCGAAAGGGCCTTTAAAAAGCGGGAGTTTTACTTCGAAACTTTCCTCAGTCATATGTTCGCCGGCATAAAGGCAGGTGCGCAAAATTATTCAAATAGCCGGACAAAACCCGAAATCCGTAAATTTGCAGGCGAATCCCCAAAATTGAGTATAAACAGTTACCTTGATTGGTTGTTAGAGGATTATAAGAATTGAATTCCATGCTTATCACGCCCGGCAAACTTCTGGCACAAATTAATAGCCCAGCTGATCTGAAAAAACTGGATCAGGCGCAACTGGTGCAGTTATGCCAGGAATTAAGGCAGTTTATAATCGACAATGTCTCGATTTACGGAGGACATTTTGGAGCCAGCCTGGGTGTAGCTGAACTCACCGTAGCCCTTCACTATGTATTCAATGCTCCCTATGACCAGATTGTCTGGGATGTAGGACATCAGGCCTATGGCCACAAAATACTGACCGGAAGGAGAGATGATTTTCATACCAATCGGTTGTATAAAGGCATTTCTGGATTTCCAAAAAGGAAGGAAAGCGAGTTCGACACATTTGGGGTAGGCCATTCCTCCACTTCCGTTTCAGCAGCACTTGGAATGGCAGTGGCTTCCAAGTATCTGGGGCTGGAAGACAAGAAGCACGTTGCCATTATTGGTGATGGCGCCCTGACTGGTGGAATTGCATTCGAAGGGCTCAATCATGCCGGTGTTGCGGATACTGATCTCCTGATCATCCTCAATGACAATTGCATGTCCATTGATCCCAATGTAGGCGCACTGAAAGATTATCTTACCGACATCACGACTTCCCAGACATATAACCGGTTTAAAGATGAAGTCTGGAATTTACTGGGGAAACTTTCCAAAGTGGGGAAGAATGCCCAGGAGATCGTATCCAAAGTAGATGCGGCAATCAAGTCAGCACTGCTCAGCCAAAGCAATTTATTTGAGTCATTGAACCTCCGCTACTTCGGTCCGGTTGACGGGCACGATGTAGATCACCTCGTCGCAGTGCTACAAGATTTAAAAAACATCAAAGGCCCCAAGATTCTCCATTGCATTACGGTTAAGGGCAAAGGATATGCACCTGCCGAAACCGGCAATAAAACTACCTGGCATGCCCCGGGCACATTCGACAAGATCACGGGCGAAATCCACAAAAAAGTCTTTGAAAAACCGCAGGCACCAAAATACCAGGATGTATTTGGTCACACGCTGGTAGAACTGGCAAGGAAGAATGAAAAGATCATTGGCATTACTCCTGCCATGCCTTCTGGGTCTTCCATGAATATCATGATGAAGGAGATGCCCACACGGGCATTTGATGTGGGGATTGCCGAACAGCACGCTGTTACTTTTTCGGCCGGCTTGGCAACACAAGGCCTTATTCCATTCTGCAATATCTACAGTTCCTTTATGCAAAGGGCTTATGATCAGGTGGTTCATGATGTATGCATTCAAAATCTACCGGTTAATTTCTGCCTGGATCGCGCGGGATTTGCCGGAGCCGATGGGCCTACTCACCATGGCGCGTATGATCTGGCTTATTTCCGTTGTTTGCCCAACATGATTGTCTCCGCTCCGATGAATGAATCGGAACTGCGCAACCTGATGTATACAGCACAACTACCAAGAAATGAACAGGCGTTTTCGATTCGCTATCCCCGGGGTCAGGGTGTGATGCCGGATTGGCGAACACCTTTTGAAGAAATCAGAATGGGTACAGGAAGAAAGATTTGTGATGGCGATGATCTGGCAATTTTGACGATTGGTCACATCGGAAATTATGCTGTGGAGGTTTGTGAGAAACTGGACGAACAGGGAATCAGGATTGCACACTATGACCTTCGTTTCGTGAAGCCTTTGGATGAATCACTCCTGCACGAAGTGTTCACCCGATATAAAAAAATAATTACGATTGAGGACGGCTGTATCCAGGGAGGATTTGGAAGTGCTGTTCTTGAATTTATGGCGGACCACAATTATCATGCAGAGGTGAGACGGCTGGGCATTCCGGATAAAGTAATCGAGCATGGCGAACCTATTGAGTTGCACGATGAATCCAACTTTGGTCCAGCAGGCATTGAGAAAGCAGTACTGAATCTTTTGGAATCAGTGGCAAAACCAGCCTGACATGGCAACGCTGCAGTTCAGCGAATCTGGAAAAGGATCTCCGATAGTATTTATTCATGGCTTTTGTGAATCGCGTGAGATTTGGAAAGTATTCACCGAACCGATTGCAGAACATTTTCATGTTTATGCGCTGGATCTTCCCGGCTTTGGTGAATCGGATTCACTATCGGGGCAGCTGTCGATTGACAGGGTTGGCGATTCAGTAGCACACTGGCTCGCACAAAACAAAATTTCAAACTCCCTTGTAATAGGACACTCGCTTGGCGGATATGTCGCGCTCTCAATAGTTAAACGCCATTCTAAGCTGATTAGGGCAATAGGACTTTTTCACTCTACGAGTTTTGCCGATACACCGGAAAAAATAGTGAATAGAAACAGGGTAATTGAGTTTGTAAAAAAAAATGGTGTCGCGCCCTATATTGAAACTTTTGTTCCAGGATTGTTTTTTAATAAAGAAAACCCTGACCTACATGAAGTTTACAGGATTGCCATGCTGACTAAAAAGGAGTCATTAATTGCCTATTCTGAGGCCATGCGCGACCGTCATGACAGCAACGAAATTTTACGAAATCCTGAAATAATCAAATTCTTTATTTCAGGTAGGGAAGATACCTTGATAACCCCTGAAACTACCCATAAATTGGCGAAAATGGCCCAAAACTGCAGGTTTCTCGAGTTGCCTGATGTGGGTCACATGGGCCTTTTTGAGGCTAAAACAGAATGTCAGCAGTTTATAGTTGAATTTGCTTACGATTTGGATCGGAACTAATAGATTAAATTTTCGTTGGCGTTGGAATATTCGGCCTAATCCCGCTAAATTGGTGATTCAAATTTCAATTGTAGGGAATTTGAAGGTTCTATATATTTGTCATTAAACTGAAAAACTAAATCATATGGTTGAAAGTCCTTACGCATCCTGGAATAGCATGGCCATTAACCTCGCATACATATGCTGGGCAACAGGCATTTTGGTGATATTGGGATACATTGTCAGATTGTCTACCATACCGGACAATAAAGACAAGTATGACTTCATCAACCGTCATGAAGTCAATTTTCTCTGGTACTCCAGTTTGATCCTGATCATCGGCGCTTGCTTCTATTTCAATGGTAATATTATTGAGCTTACTACTATCATGATTTTTGTTCGTGTGTTCCTTACTGGAATGATGGGCACAATCGCCGCACTGGTAGTTCAAAATCTGCTCAAATTCTATTATCCATTCTTTATAGAAAAGAGACTTAAAGTACTCCGCTACAAACCACGGATTTCTCCAAAAACCGGCAAGCCTATGAAGTTGCTGAGCGAAGAAGAAGAAGATGCTCACCTTGATGAAGGTATGCAGGCTGAGGAAAACGTTTACTCTGTGGATTACGATGTGTGGAAGGATGAAGAAACCGGTTTTATCAAGATCGAAAAATACGCAGGTCACTTACATGCTATACAATGTCCTGAATGTAATTATCAAACCTTTAAGGTAATGCGTGAAGAGATCATCCGTCAGCCAACGGAAACGGAAGAAGGCGAGTTGATCAAGCATTATCAGTGCAGCTATTGCGGATACAAGGCCCGCAAGACAGTGGTATTGAAGGTGCAGGTCAAAACACCTGCCGCCGCTGCAACCGCATAATATTCCAGACAGATTAAGTCATAAAAAAGCCTCTTTAAAGAGGCTTTTTTATTTTGTTATCTGTGCACCCGGTAATTTAATCTGATCAATATAGAAGTTCATTCGGGTATGATGAACATCCAGCGGAATGATCTTTTCAATGAAATCCTTTTTGTGATTGTAGAATACTTCGAGGTAGAAGTCGCCCAATAAATACAAATTAACCTTATACCCATAGTACCGGATACTCATCACACAGGTGCCTTCCTGGTATAACATTCCAATCTGGCTGTGGAGGGTTTGAGAAAAAAAATCGCGGTACGTGATCATGAACTCAATTTATCAAAAACCGGTTCGGCGATCAACCGTGAATTCAAAAATAATATCAGGCCAGGTTTTTCTGAAAGAATGCAAGCGTTCTTTCCCAGGCTAATTTGGCAGCCGCATCGTTATAGCGGGTTGGAGCAGTATCATTATGAAAGGCGTGTTGCGCACCCTCATAGGTGTAGAGTTCGTATTTAATATTTGCACTTTTTAATGCTGCTTCATAGGCTGGAATACCGGCGTTAATCCTTTCATCCATCCCCCCATAATGAAGCTGGACTGCTGATTTTATTTTTGGTACATCAGCAGCGTCAGGTTGACTTCCATAAAAAGCAACGGCTGCTTTCAAAGTAGGAACATTTACAGCGAGTTTATTTACCATTCCTCCGCCCCAGCAGAATCCAACAGTGCCAAATTTTCCATTGCAATCTTTGCGCGACTTCAGGTAATCAAATGCCTTGATGAAATTGTTCAGATTCTTTGTCACATCCAGTTTGGGAAATTGGTTGCGGGCTTCATCAGCGTCTGCGGGCGTACCACCAAGAGGAGAAAGGGCATCGGGCGCGAGGGCGATGTACCCGGCGAGGGCTACCCTTCGCGCCACATCCTCGATATGCGGATTAAGTCCCCTGTTTTCATGGATGACCACCACAGCCGCATAATTCCCGTCTGCTTTGGGGCGCGCCACATATCCCTTCATTTCAGAACCGTCGCCTGGATAGGTGATCCTTTCTATAAGCAGCCGGTCGTCCTGATTATCAATGGTGGCGGCGGAGGCATAATTTACCTCGAGTAAAGGTAATATTGCCAACGTGGCAGCTGTACTGCCGGTGAGTTTGGTAAGTCGCTTTATGAAATCCTCACGACTAAGGGGTTTATGTGTGTATTCGTCAAAAAGGTTGATGATGCGTTGATCCATAATTGTTTTTGCTTGTACGATTCTAAGAATTTTAAACGAATTAGAGAAGGCAAGGCTCTATGGATGGTAGAAATCAAATTTGCAATTTGGTAGGCCCTACGTAACTTTGCGGCCCTTACACGGTGAATGTAGTTCAGTTGGTTAGAACGCCAGATTGTGATTCTGGAGGTCGCGGGTTCGAGTCCCGTCTTTCACCCTCAATAAGCTCCCCAAAAGGAGCTTTTTTGCTTTTTACGACCAATTATATCCTAAACAAAGCTCTTTGCCCCGGTCTGCTCTCAATCACCTTCCCATTTTCATAGACC
>DAOMZK010000017.1:0-14354 GCA_035438035.1 Cyclobacteriaceae bacterium
ACTACTTTCTGTCCTACTTTCAATCCCTGCGGTGCGATGATATACGACTTGAATCCATCCGCATAGTACAGTTTGGCAACGCGGGCTGTGCGTGTAGGATCGTACTCGATCGACTTCACCACTGCAGGCACATCAAATTTATCGCGCTTGAAATCGATGTTTCTCAATTTCTGCTTGTGCCCGCCGCCGATGTAGCGCATGGTCATGCGGCCATCATTGTTACGGCCACCGGATTTCTTCAGCGAAGTCAATAAGGACTTCTCCGGCCGGCTTTCGGTAATGTCCTCAAAGCCCGGCGACAATCTGTGCCGCGTGCCTGGTGTAACCGGTCTTAATTTTTTCAACGCCATCGCTTGCTCTGTTATACGTTGCTATAAAAATCTATTACTTCACCCTCTGCGAGGGTAACAATTGCTTTTTTGTAGTTGGGCTTACGGCCAGCCAGTGTACCGGCTTTGGTAAACCGAACTTTCTTCTTTCCCATTGCACTGAGGGTGTTGACGTGTTCTACATTGACGCCGTACATTTTCTCCACAGCTTGCTTGATCTCCACCTTGTTGGCTTCCAGGTCAACAATAAACCCGTACTTGCCTTTTTCGTTGAGGGAAGAAATTTTTTCTGTAACCAATGGTCGCTTGAGTATGCTCATGGGATTACTTGTTTAAAAGGTTATCAATCTTTCCCACAGAACTTTCCACCAGAATCAGTTTATCAGCATTGATCACATCATAGGTGTTGATCTGGCTTGCTGTAATCACTTTCGTATTCTGGATATTGCGACCTGAAGTGGCAACATTGGAATTTGCGTCAGGAATAACCAAAAGCGTTTTCTCTGCATTGATCCCCAGTGACTTCAGCATGCTGGCATACTGCTTGGTCTTGGGTGCTGAGAAAGTAAAGTCTTCCACCAGTACGATGGAATTGTCTTTGGCTTTATAAGTCAACGCCGATTTGCGGGCGAGGTCTTTTACTTTTTTGTTGAGCTTAAAGGAATACTCCCGGGGTGCAGGACCGAATACACGGCCACCGCCTTTGAACTGGGGATTCTTGATGTTACCCGCACGGGCTCCACCGGTTCCTTTTTGCTTTTTGATTTTCTTGGATGAACCCGTGATCTCATTACGTTGCTTGGATTTATGTGTCCCCTGGCGTTCGTTGGCCAGATGGCTTTTCACATCCAGCCAGATCGCATGATCATTGGGCTCAATGCCGAAAACCTCTGCAGAGAGGTTGACTTTACGGCCGGTTTTCTCACCGCTGTATTTTGTAACTGCTATGTCCATCACTTTTGCAGAATTATGGTTGAGTTCTTCGCACCTGGAACAGATCCGCTGACCAGAATCAGGTTGTGTTCCGGCATGATCTTCACCACCTGAAGGTTGGTGACTTTCACACGATCATTGCCCATTCGGCCCGGGAGGCGCTTTCCTTTGATCACCCGTGATGCAAAAGACGCGTTACCCATTGAACCGGGTGCACGGAGCCGATTGTGCTGACCATGGGTCTGGCCGCCAACTCCCGCGAAGCCATAACGCTTCACTACACCTTGAAAACCGTGACCTTTGGAGGTACCCACGGCATCCAAAAAATCGCCTTCGGCAAACACATCCTGAATGCGGACTTCCTTGCCGAGTTCGGCAAATCCATTGAACTCTGCGCCGAAGTCACGAAACTCAACCACGTCCCGCTTGGGTGTGGTATTAGCTTTCTTGAAGTGACCTACCAGCGGCTTGGATGTGTTCTTTTCTTTCCGCTCACCGAAGGACAATTGAAGGGCGGCGTATCCATCACTTTCCTGGCTCTTAACCTGGGTGACTACACACGGCCCTGCCTCGATGACGGTACAAGCAATATTCTGACCATCCTGGCCATATATGCTTGTCATTCCAATCTTACGTCCTATAATTCCAGGCATGGTTGAAACCTATTTTGCTGTTTTTAACCCGATTTGCGGGTTTTGTACCGCAAAAAGGACTGCAAAGATAGGAACTGGGCCGTAGTTCACAAGTGCCCAATTCAAAAAAACTAAAGGATTTAAGAGTTTCGGCAGACCCCAGGAAAAGGTCGTCAGTCAGATATTGATTATCAGAGTGTTACAAATACTCAATGGCTTATAATTTCTCCACACCCAAACCGGGCTTATCTGAACACTGCATGAGACCATCTTTAAGGATAAAGCCTCCATTCACAATGTCTTTGGCCAGGTCCAGGCTGCCATCCAGATCGATGTACCGTGTGTTGGAACAGGCAAAAGCGGCATGCAATGCCGCAGTGATGCTGATTATACTTTCATCATTGCAACCCCAAAACAGGTCGATTCCTTCCCTCAACCCGATGTCAGCAATTTTAAGCCCTTCACTGATTCCTCCACATTTCATGAGCTTGATATTGAAAATCCCCACGGCGCGAGGAGGCTTTATTAATTCCAGTGCGTCTTGGGGTGTTAACAACGACTCATCAGCCGCTATTTTGGTTCGTACCTCTTCAGGCAGTTTTTTTATTTGGTCAACCGCCTTCGCCGGTAACGGCTGCTCAATCAATTCAATATCAAGGGACTTGGTGCGATTGTAAAAGGCAATGGTTTCTTCTGCTGAGTAGCCCTGATTGGCATCAATACGAATAAAAAATTTGCTGCCGAATTTCTCCCTCAACTTCACCAGGCGCTCAATATCCTCTTCCAGGTTTTTGCCAATTTTTACTTTCAATGCCTTGAATCCCAACCTTCCGTATTCTTCTGCCTCTTTCAGCGTCTCCGCCACATCCTTGATACCGATGGTATTGGACGTAGGCATCGATTTGATCTTCTGGCCCAGGTACTTCACCAGGGGAACACCAAGATATTTCGTAAACGCATCATGCAGGGCAATGTCCAACGCGGCACGCGCCGCTGGCGTTGCCGGAAATTTCTTCCACACTTCAAAGAGGAGCTGATTAATTTCCCTGATATCACGGCCAACCATGAATGCCAGGTTTTCTTCCTTCAATGCCGCCGTGGTCTGATCGAGATGCTCACCGGTAACATATTCACTGGGGTTGCAGGCACCCATTCCCGTTAGTCCGTTCTCCAACGTTATTTCTACAAAAGCGTTAAGCACCTCATCGACTGTTTTGAAGGCGATGGTATACGGCTTGGTGTTTCCAAGATCGGCTCGCCATGCTACGATGGATTTTATTTTCACAGTATTTCTTTTTTGATGGATTTAAACCTGCGCAATATTTTTTTCAATCATTTCCCTGAACATGGGAATGAGGGCCTCTACCCCGTCTTCCAGCGGCAAGATGGCAGGTATTCCCAGTTCCTTCTGATACCGGGCTGCCTGGTCGCGTGCTTCCTGCTGTGTTAGCTTGGCTGAATTGACAGTAATCGCGAGTGTGGGCGCACCATAATGATGAATGAGCGCCACCTCATCTTTCAGATCCGGCAGGTATGCCGGATAAAATTCAAAGTCTTTATACTGTTTGCGCGCCGGGTTGTGTTGCAGCACCACGCCGTCAGCGGCGGCCGACACAATCCATTCTGCACCGGCCGGCCCGCTGGGATTTCGTAGCGCGGATTGGCCCTCGATAAAAATGATATCCGGCCTGGCTTCCTCCCAGCACTGGACCATAGCATGTTCCATTTCACCAGAAATGAAATCATTCAGCGTTGAATCAAAAATGAATCCATATTTGGCGCCCTGCATCCAGCCGGTCTGACCCGTATAAATCATTTCAGCTTTATAGCCTGCCTTTCGCATGGCTTCTGTCAGAAACCGGGTGGTCGTCCTTTTTCCCAAAGCACAATCAGTGCCCAATACAGCAATTTTAGTACATCGCACTTCAGCAATCCGGCCCGACCAGAAATGGAGATCCTTAAATTTCTTGGGCTTGCGAACATCTATGATTTCCAGTCCTTTTGATTTTGCCAGGTCCGCAAGGTCCGGATGATCGGAGATGTAATCGTGCAGACCATTGACCAGACTCATACCATTTTCCAACGCTTCGCGCAGCAGAATGCGAAGGGAGTCGGGAATGACGCCGCCCTTGGTGGCGACTCCGATAATACAATATTCAGCCTTTGCCGCACTCACTTTTACAAATTCAGCTAAGGATCCATAAACAGGAATATTTCTTTTCCTGCCATCAAGGACTTCACCGGCATCCCGACCTGCCAGTTTATTGTCAATTACACCCAGGATATTAAACCGATCGGTTCCCCGTATCAATCCATGCGCAGTTTTGCCGCTGTAGGTATCAAAGTATCCGGCGGTGAGGATGACGGCATTACTCTTTTTCATAGCCATTAAATTAAAGCGCGAAAATTCGTCCAAACTGAACTAATGTGCAACAAGGAAATTCAATTACGATAAAAGAAATTGATATCAATCGTATGTCAGCCTGAATTCCTCAAGCTCAGGTATTCGTTCCTTCTTTCTTTTCAATTCATATCGGTAGACAAGCTGTCCCAGGTTTTTCAAAAAGGGATAGCCCAGTGAATCATACTCGTAGTGATCATCATTGTAATTCCCATCGCGGTTGGTGCTGATCATTGCCGTAAGCATAAACTCCACCCCGTTATCAAAGTCTACGATATAGGCATTATCAAGCAGGTAACCGTAAGCTCCGCCGATTTTGTTAAAAATCCGTATCCCGGAAGGAATTGGTTTCCGATCGAGCGCGTACATCAGGAATTTATTGGCACCATCATAAAGCGCTGTATCTGTTTTATACGGCGGGTAAGAAGATTCCCGTGGCCACTCAGACATATATTGCAGCACCATTTTCCGGTCAGCGCTGGTAATATTGAAGCGGTGAATGGCCTCCACGGATTCCGGAAAAATAATGGACTTCAAAATAGCCTGCTGGTCTTGTAAGGGGAAATGATTTTTGTAAGTGAAATCAAAGGGGCCATCCACCGCTTTGTCATTCTCCATATGCCGGTTTCCCTTGAACACTTGCCGCATCGGGCGGATGGAGTCGTGGTTGACAAGCATGGGCTGGTGGTAAACGAGGGTATCATTCCTGACAAACCGGATGGCCTCTGTGTGCCGGTTTTGATCAGGTGTAAGCGAGCGACTGAGCCGGTGAAGGATACGGGTTGTATATCCCTTTTGATGCAGTCGCTCATTCACCGCACGCTGACCCATGAATTCATACAGGCAATTAGAGGCTCCGTTGTCGCTCACCATTAAAATCTCTTTGGCATAATGCGCAATAGAAGGCAGCCCGGATGCAGAAGTTAAATCCTGCTTTACCGAACGCTGACCGGAGTAAACGCTATCATGAAACATCGGCGTTTGGGCAGACAGCCCTTTTATATTCAGTTCACTCAACTTCTCCAGAGACAACAGCACAAGGGGAAGCTTAATGGTGGATGCCGGGTAGAAATAACGGGTTGAATCCACGTGGAAATAAAAAGATGAGAAGATTGGCCGGTTATTTGCATCCCGGTTAATCTGGGTATAGATGATCTGCACATCAATGGAATCCAATGGATTCAAAATGTTTTGGAACTTTGCCGGTTCGGTTTTCATCAAGTTGAGAAGGAAGTGCTCGTCTTCTTTCACAGATGGCGAACAGGCTGACAACATGACCAGAACAATTAGCAAACGGAAGGCAGGCATATGGAAGAATAATTGAAAATGAGTACGGGCAATTTAGCGTAAATTTGAATCGGGATTTAATCACAAGAAAAATTATGAAACAACTGATATTCGCTATCGGGATGCTATGGGGATGGCAAACACAGGCACAAAGTATTGTGGGAACCTGGCAGCTCACCGACGAGAAAACTTGTTTTCAAAGTGAGATGAAGGAAAGTGAAACTGAAAAGGAACTGCGTCCTCAGATGGGCGGCTCCAGTCAAAACTCCGTAACCCGGCTTTTTGTTCTGGATACCAAAGGGAAAGGCAAAGAAGGCGTTTTCACTTCCGGCAACCGTAAAGGAAAGGAAATGGCAGAATTCAAATACAAATTGAATGGTACCGATCTTATGCTGCTCGACTCCAAATCCGGCATAATGACCCGTCAACTGGTCGTAGAGGAGTTGAGTGCTACGACACTTCGCATCCATGATGCAAACAAAGACTGTGAAATCAAAATTTTGACCCGCATCAGGTGATGGAAGCTGCGGTTCCGGCCAAACGCGATATACGTAAACTGAAGCTTGATGAGCTGAAGGAATTTTTTGTTGAGCACGGAGACAAAGCCTTTCGTGCACAACAGGTACATGAGTGGCTGTGGAAAAAATCTGCCAGGGATTTTGACCAGATGACCAATCTCTCACTGTCCACCCGAAACCAGTTGAAGGATCATTTTATCATCAACCACATCCAGGTTGATACTATGCAGCAGAGCGAAGACGGCACCATCAAAAATGCGGTAAAACTTCATGATGGTCTCATTGTTGAATCTGTGCTCATCCCCACAGAAAAAAGAATTACCGCCTGCGTTTCCTCTCAGGTGGGATGCAGCCTGGCGTGTAAGTTCTGCGCCACTGCACGACTCAAGAGAATGCGTAACCTCAATCCGGATGAGATCTATGACCAGGTGGCAGCCATCAAACAACAAGCAGAATTATTTTTTGGAAGACCGCTCACCAACATCGTTTTCATGGGCATGGGAGAACCCTTGCTCAATTATAATAATGTCATTGCTGCCATCGATAAAATTACCTCGCCACAAGGACTCAACATGGCCGCCAAACGGTTGACGGTTTCCACTGTTGGTATTGCTAAAATGATTATGAAAATGGCCGACGATGAAGTAAAGTTCAATCTCGCTGTATCCCTTCACGCTGCGATCAATGCAACGCGCTCTTCCATCATGCCCATCAATGATTCCAATCCATTGGAGGAATTGGGTGAAGCCATCCAATATTGGTATGCAAAAAGAAAGAAAAAAGTTACCTATGAATACGTGGTGTGGAAAGGCGTAAACGACTCGCGCGAAGATGCAGAAGCCCTTTTGAAATTCTGCAAGCTGGTGCCCTGCAAAGTCAATCTCATTGAATACAATCCCATTGACGATGGGGAATTCCAGCAAGCATCACCTGAGTCCCTGAACCTGTATATGGATCTCCTGGAGCGGAATGGTATCACTACACGCATCCGGAAAAGCCGCGGAAAGGATATTGATGCTGCCTGTGGCCAATTGGCAAACAAATCGTGACCGAAAATCCCGACAACCAGGCAACTTTTCATCTCCATTTTTCATCTTGATTGTCATGAAGGTCTACCGGGGAATCTTTCTTGTGGTTTTTTTTCTCGCCGCAATGAAGGATGTGTGTCACTCCCAAAAACTGATCAAAGGAATTGTGGCCGACTCTGCCTCACTGGATGGCCTGCCGGGTGTACACATCCAGGTAAAACATTCGAAGCATGCCACTGTAAGTGACGCCAACGGAATTTTCACGGTGATGGTCAGGGGAACCGACTCGGTGACTTTTTCATTCGTCGGCTACACAACCATTACAGTGCCTGTAGATAGGGAGGAAGAACTGATGTTTGTGCGCTTGCATGACAATAGTATCCTCCTCCAGGAGATTATCGTACGACCCAGTTTTTTTGACAAGGAATATGTCGCTCCTCCCCGGGTAGAATCACCTGCACTAAGGAGTACGAAGCCGCTCCGCGCAGCCTCCGGTGGAATCAACTTTTCATACTTTACCAAGCAGGAAAAAGAAAAAAGGAAACTGGTAAAAGTGCTCGATGAACTGGATCGGGCACGGGTTTACATTGACATTGTCAATGACCCGGAACTGAAAAAAGAAATCATGGATCAATACATGGTCACGGAATCGGGGTATTATGATCTCCTTGCGGCATTCAATGAGCGCAACACCGCAATTATGCACTGCGGCAGTCCGACTGTAATTCTCGTGGCACTCGATTCTTATTTCAAGACTGTGCTGAAGCCCCGGTAACACATCGATTGCTATTTCCATTTTTTGTAATTTGCACTTCCAATACAATGGAAGAACAACATTTTCAATCTTCAGAAAAGGTCCGCGATTTTGTGATCGGCATGAGCGATGGCCTTACGGTACCGTTTGCGCTCGCCGCCGGATTGAGCGGCGCCGTCAACGAGACTACCATTGTCATTACGGCTGGCCTGGCTGAAATTGCTGCCGGCTCTATCGCCATGGGCCTGGGTGGCTACCTCGCTGGCCGCACCGAAATCGAACACTACGATGCCGAAGAGCAACGCGAATACGAGGAAATAGAAAAACTGCATGAAGTAGAAATCCGTGAGACCAAGGAAATCTTTGCCGAATATGGTATCGACGAACCCACACAGGAAAAGATCGCACGTGAAATGGCCAAGAATCCCAAGAAATGGGTCGACTTCATGATGCGTTTCGAACTGGGACTTGAACGCCCCGACAAAAACCGGGCACTTATCAGCGCAGCCGTAATCGGAGTGAGCTATGTTATAGGAGGACTCATCCCGCTGAGCGCTTACTTCATTACGAACAACGTTTCCCAGGGTTTGAAATACTCCACCATCATTACCATGGTCTGTTTGATCGTATTTGGATTGGTGAAGAGCAAACTGACAGGTCAGCCGTTGTTTAAAGGAACCATGCGGGTGGCACTTGTTGGGGCATTGGCTGCAGCAGCGGCGTACTTGCTAGCAAAAGCAATCACTTAAGTTGTTCAAAATTTAATGGTTCAAAATCCAATGTTGTTCGCAGCAACCATTGAACCTGGCTATTGGCAGGCATCAGACCTTGAACTTTGAACTATTTCTTACTCGCCTTAAACAACTTCTCCTTCTCCTCCTTCGTCAGACTTTCATAACCTCCATCTGAAATCTTGTCGAGGATATCGTCAATTTCTTTTTGCGAAATCCCGGAAACGGTCGTGGCTTTTTTTCCGTTGGGCACATCATTTTTACGATATGTCACTTTCACTTTTGCTTTTGGCTTGAATAAATCCTTACCCCATTCCAGGGACGAAGTGATCCAGCCGCCCCAATTGACACCCGCCTGCAATTGTTTGATGTAAATGAATCCCATCAGTGCGCCGCCAAGGTGAGCAATATTGCCTCCGGCATTCGATCCCACAGATCCAAGGAATGAAAGCACGATGTAAAAACCGGCGATGTATTTGATTTTTACTGGTCCGAACAGCAAAAGATAAAATGTATAGTTGGGTACAAGTGTAGCTGCCGCCACCATCACCGCATAGACTGCGCCTGAAGCACCCACCATCCCCGGAAAATCCGCCTGATTTTTGAAAAACGGAATGGTGTTGAAGACCAGGAGGTAACAAATGCCAGCGGCGAGTCCTCCGAGCAGGTACAAGGCAATCAACTTGTCACTTCCCAGATACTCAATAAACAATTTGCCAAACCAGTACAGGAACAGCATGTTGAAGAGGATGTGCAAAATATCCGTGATGCTGTGATTAAAAGCATAGGTGATGAGTGTCCAGGGACGCGTAATGAAATCGGCAATACGCGGAGGTATTGAAAACTGGTCATGGATGATGTTAAAAATCGGTTCGAACTCCAGAATTTTTGAAAAAACATAAATGACCCCGAGCGTCAGAAAGACCGCCACATTGATAATAATCAACTGCGTATGCCCGCTGTTGGGACGATCAAATGCGTTTTTAAACTCCTCGAACACAGATCAGAATTTTAATGGAGCGCTTCAACGAAAAGTAAAACGAATTTACGCAATTGTTGGTTTACCATCGCTTTGTCATTCCTGAACCGCGCCAGAAAGAGACCATGATAAATCCTATCAATGCACCACCAAAATGAGCCAAGTGAGCTACTTTACCACTGCGGTCCATCAGGAAAGTCAATCCGCCAATTACAAAAATCAGGTACTTTGCCCGGATTGGAATAAAGAATAATGAAACTTCCATGTTGGGAAATATCATCCCAAAAGCCATGAGCACACCATACAAAGCACCGGAAGCACCCAGCATCGAACCGCTCATCCCGGGGAAAAAGAAATAGTTAGCCAGGGCATAAATCACACCTGCGCCAATTCCCGTAGCCATATAAAACAAGAGAAATTTCTTGTCACCCCAATACATTTCCAGCACAGGTGCAATCGAGGCAAATGCCATCATATTAAAAAGAATATGAAAGAAGTCTCCATGCGCAAACATATAGGTGAAAAACTGGTAGGGCTTGAAATAAGGAGAATTGATATCATACAGCGCCAGGTAATACGTAGCCACAGGCATCACCTTTTGAATGATGAAAACGGCGATGTTGATGAACAACAGATTTCGAACTACCGGAGAAAGGTTGTTAAACATGGAAGTTTTCGTTAGCGGAAATGATTTTCAATCTTAGACGTTTCAAAAACGAAAAATGTTGTATCTCCATCAGGAGAATAATTTGGATTACGGCACGAAAACAGCGCTTCTGTAAGTGATTGCGCTTCCCTTGAAGTCAGTTTCTGACCTGATCGTATGCCTGCCCGTTTAGCCAGCGAACGCGCGAGGTTGTCGCGCAAGGGCAGCGAAAGACTGGATTGATTCTGTTTAAACTGTTCCAGCAAACCTTCAAAAAGCTCCTTCTCATTCTTTCCGGCAGTTTCTGCAGGTGATCCGGTGACAACGAGCGCATTTTTTCCAAAAGATTCAAATTGAAACCCGAGGGCACGGATCTCGCCTTCCATTTCCATCACCAATGCATAGTCTGCCGCACCCAGGTTTACCGTCTGCGGGAATAAACTCTGAAGACTCGATCCCGAGTTTGTTTGCATTTGGGATAGAAATTTTTCAAAAAGAATTCGCTGATGGGCAGCCTCCTGATCAATGATCATGAGCCCGTTATTTACCGGTTTCACAATAAATTTTTGGTGCAGTTGAAAAACAATTTCCTCTTCCACCTGTGTTCCTTCACCACGGTCAGTAAAGTCCGGCTGCTCCACACTCCCGGATTCCATGTGAGACGGAAACAATCTCGATTGCGCCGGACGTTCACCTTCAAAAAGTTTCTCCCAGTTTTGGAGATTGCTGCGCTGCAGGGAAGATCCAAACTGTTCATCCAGATATTGATCGCGGCTCAGCGCAGGCGCGCTACTCAATTTGTTGACCAGGTTCACATCAGCCGAATAGTCCAGCGCAGGTGTCAGATTGTTTGCGCCCAAAGCCTGGCGGGCGGCAGCGCGCACCACGGCATACACCGCCCGTTCATCATCAAATTTTATTTCTGTTTTGGTGGGATGAACATTGATATCAATATGCCGGGGATCGATGGTGATAAACAAAACATAAAATGGGAAACTGTTCACCGGCAATAGTGATTCATACGCATTGGTAATGGCATGATTGAGATAATGGTTGCGGATGAAACGGTCATTCACATAAATAAACTGTTCTCCGCGGGTCTTCTTTGCTGATTCCGGCTTGCCCACGTACCCTGTAACTTTTAACAAATCGGTTTCTTCCTGGCACGATGCAAGCTGCTGCTGGTATGATTTTCCAAAAAGCGCGACGATACGCTGACTGAGTTTCGCCGGCGCGAGATCGAAAAGCATTTCATCACCATGCATCAGGGAAAAAGCGAGTCCGGGATGGGCCAGTGCGATGCGCTGGAACTCATCCAGAATATGTTTCATCTCCACCGGATTGGATTTGAGAAAATTTCTCCTGGCAGGAATGTTATAAAATAAATTCTTTACAACAATGTTGGTTCCCTGGTCACAAGCGACGGGCTCCTGCCGTTTCACTTCAGAGCCTTCGACCACCAGCATCGTGCCCAGTTCTGCCAACGACTGCCTGGTTTTCATTTCTAACTGTGAGACAGCCACGATGGATGCCAGTGCTTCACCGCGAAATCCCATTGTTCGCACCGTGAACAAATCTTCAGCCGCTCGTATCTTCGAGGTGGCATGCCGATCCAGGCTCATACGCGCATCCGTCTCACTCATACCCGCGCCATCATCAATCACCTGGATGAGCGTGCGTCCTGCGTCTTTTACGATCAGGCGAATAGCAGTAGCTTTCGCATCAATCGCATTCTCCATCAACTCTTTTACCACAGAGGCCGGACGTTGGACAACTTCTCCCGCTGCAATCTGGTTGGCGATGGAATCAGGCAGGAGTTGAATGATGTCAGGCATGAAGGGAATGTGCAGTGTAGAAATGAAGAATAAGCCGCAACGTTACTTCTTAAATTTCAAATAAAAATAGACCGGCACAAACAGGAGCAGGCTGTACAGCGCAACGCGACCCCAGGTAAGGAATGCCATAATGAATAATGTCAGGAACAGCAGGACGCCGGAACGAATGAGCATTGAACGCAAGGACTCCTGTGATTTGTTAGATCGCTTCCGGGCAGACTGGAATGAACCGGTCATCCGGGAACGGTACCCGGCAGCATCACCGTTTAATTCACCCCGCTCCATCTCGATTTCCCTGCGTATTCTTTCCTCCCTTTCTTTTCTTTCCTCGGCCTTTTGGTCATAGAACCGCGGGTTATACGAAAATCGCTTATAGTTGGGTGCTTTGGTAAAAAGTGAAACAAATTTCATAGCAGTGTCATTTTAAGATCACGTGGCTGCCGGTCATTCTATTCCGCCACTCGTAAATTCCTGGCCATTCCTAACATTCTGCATCGTAATTTTGTACGATTTAAAAACAAAATTGGCTTATTCAGTTTCAAATACAAAGCTAACCCCCTGATGCAGAGAAAAGTTTTATCAATCATACTTTTTTCTTTATGGTTTACTGCCTCCTATGGCCAAACTAAACGGAGCCATTGGGTCGACAGTGTCTTTAATACCCTGAATCAGGAATCCAAAATTGGCCAGCTTTTTATGGTGCCTGCCTCCTCCAATGCTTCCCAGGAAGAGATCGAGGAACTCACAGACCAGGTAAAGGAATTCAGATTAGGTGGCATATACATAACCGGTGGAAGCCCGATTCGACACGCCCGGCTCGTCAATAAATTGCAAATAAATTCAAACGTTCCACTGTTAATCGGTATGCAGGCAGAATGGGGACCGGCACAAACCCTCGACAGCCTGGCGGGTTTTCAGAAACCGATGATGGCTTCAGCCTGGAAAGCGGACAGTCTGGTGACGGTCTGGGGTCAGGAAATTGCCCGGCAACTAAAAATGCTGGGGGTCAACATCAATTTCGCTCCCAACGCTGACGATGAAGTTTCCTTCCGCGACTATTCAAGATATTTCAGCAATGATGAACACAGAGTCGGGGCAAAGGCGGTAATTTTTTCGAAGGCGCTGCAAGCGGAAGGCATCCTGGCGGTAGCCAAACACCTTCCACGCAAACTGCCCGCCACAGGATCGGTCATGGATTCTACGATGATTTTACACCTGGACCAAATTGACACAGCCGGTTTCCTGCCATTTGAGCAACTCATTCAAAACAATGTCGACGGAATTCTCACCAATAACCTCCACTTCTCACTTCAAAATGAAAAGGGAATCCTTCCCGCTTCCATGTCCAAAGTCTTTGTTCCGGAAATCCTCCGGAGAAAAATGAAATTCAATGGTTTGGTTTTTTCGGATGTGATCAACTTCAGCAATCCGAAAAACAATTCCGGTGATGATGAACTGCTCGCGTTCGAGGCCGGCAATGATGTGCTGCTCAATTCAGGGCACCTGCGTGCTGCCATAAAAAAAATTACCAAACGAATAAAAAAGGATAAATTTTTACTTCAACAACTGGATGCCAGCGTAAAAAAAATATTGACAGCAAAATTCAACGCAGGCCTGCATCAGTTTAAACCGGTTGACACCGACAATCTGTTACTGCGGTTAAATTCCCCTGCAATCAAACAGATTAAGCGACGACTATCAGAAGCCGCCGTAACCGTAGTAAAAAATGAAGACAACTTTCTACCCATTCAAACCCTGGACAATATTTCATTCCTCTGTCTTTCCATCGGAAGTCGCGCTGAAAATGAATTCAGTCATTATCTTAAAAAGTATGCCCCTTTTGAAACCGCTTCTCTATTTGGTGCAAAAGACACGGTGGGAATCAATGCACAGGGAAAAATTATTGTCATTGGAATATCCCAGTTCGCCGCAGACCTGGAATTGCAATTGACTCCCTGGATCAACAGGATTTCCAGGAAAGAAAAAGTCATCATCGTTCATTTCGGAAATCCCGCCTCGCTGGATAACTATCCTTATTCAAGGGCCACCCTTGCCGCCTATTCCGATCAGGATCTGATGAGGCAACTGATTCCACAGGTCATCTTCGGTGCGCTTTCGGCCGGTGGCGTTTTGCCGATGAACCTGGAGAAGATGCAAAACGGAAAGTCAATTTCAACCGCCACTACAGACCGTTTCGTGTACACCCTTCCCGAAGAGGCGGGTGTTGACAGCCGTGCGCTGGAAAAAATAAAATCCATCATGAAGGAAGCCATTGACGCAG
>DAOMZK010000018.1:0-13864 GCA_035438035.1 Cyclobacteriaceae bacterium
GTCAAATACTGGGTGAAACCCGATATCGAAAACAGAATCAAGGAGGGATCAATCAACGCGCATTTCAATTCTGAAATAAAAAAGATAACCGAATCTTCAGTGGAGATCCGTACACCGGAAGGCGATATCACCCTCGAAAATAATTATGTGCTGGCCATGACCGGCTATCAGCCGCCGTTTGAATTCATGGAGCGGTGTGGAATTCAATTTCAGGACGATTCTGACCACACGCCAATCTATTCCGACAAAACTATGGAGTCGAATGTGAAAGGACTTTACCTTGCCGGCGTCGTCTGCGGTGGCCTTAAAACCAACAAGTGGTTCATCGAAAACTCAAGGGATCATGCTGCGCTGATCATTCAACACCTCGTGAAAAAACCAAATTGATCTGCGTTAGGAAGCCAGCTTCCTCTGTGGCAGTCAATAGTACAGCAGAAATCTGACGCCGCCTTCCCACGTCCATTGTGCCGAATAAAATGAATGCGTTGAACGGCCCACCTGATCTGCGCCCATGTAGGTATTGGTGTAGTCCGCATACGCTCCTTGCATGTCCGTCTGGATGAACAGATATTTCAAAAAATCAAAGCGAATACCCAGGCTTGCTCCCGCGACCCAACCATGATAATGAAAATGTCCCGAATCATGACTGCCTAAAATATCTGAGATGGTATAGGACATCAGAATGCCTCCGCCAACTTTCCCAATGGCGCTGAGTTGAAGATTTTTTCCGGAGAGAAATGTAAATCGCTTGACCAGGCTCACCATCAGGTAATTATTTCCGTTGGTATGCTGCAGGTGGACAAAGTCTGGGGTCACCAGTGTGTCTTTGTCAATGTACTGACCTCGGATATTCCCCTTCACATGCATGACCTGGTTATCCGTCACCACATATTTGAGATGGTCCCAGCTAAGCTCAATACCCAGATCATTTTTATCATTGAAAAAGTATCCAATGTTCATGTCATACTGGGGAATGGTAAGCCTGTCCGGTTGCCAATAGCGGTCCATGTCGGGTTTGTCATGGGCCTTGGCATTATACAGGGTAAAATCGTAATTATCCGTTGTCTGGTTTACAAAGTGGATGTCGCTTTCGGTATACCAATCACGGTTATAACCCCATGAAAAATACAATTCACCCCTCTTTTTTGGTTTGGAGGTGAGAGAGTCTTGCGCGAATGATGGGTGGATGCCGGCGAATAAAGATGCCGATACCAAAAGCAGGTATTTCAAGAACTATGCACAGTTTAAAAATTAAGCAGCGAAAATACCCAAAAGAGTTTAAAGTTCAAGTTTGAGGGTTCAATGTAGGTTACGAACCTTGAACATAGGACACATAGGGCATTAAACTTTGACCTTAGTGTGCTTCCAGCCAATTTTTACCTATCCCTACCTCCACTTCCATCGGCACATCAATCACTACCGCATGCTTCATCAGTTCAATGACCCGTGACTTCACGATGGCTTCTTCATCTTTGTGGAGATCAAAGACTAATTCATCGTGCACCTGCAGAATCATTTTGGTTTTGAGTTTTTCTTTTTGAAGCCACCTGAAAATATTTACCATCGCAATTTTAATGATGTCTGCCGCGCTCCCCTGGATGGGAGCATTAATTGCGTTTCGTTCCGCAAATCCACGGGTAGTGATGTTTCGTGAATTGATATCACGCAAATAGCGTCGTCTTCCTAAAATAGTTTCCACATACTCTTTTTCGCGTGCGTAGTTTATAGAATCATCCATATAGCGCTTGATCCCCGGAAATTCCTTGAAATACGATTCAATTAATTCCGCCCCCTCCGTGCGCGATATCCGGAGATTCTGAGAAAGTCCAAATGCCGTACTCCCGTATAAAATTCCAAAATTTACCTCCTTGGCTTTGCGGCGCATGTCAGGTGTCACTTTGTCCAGGGGTACCTTGAAAACTTTGGCTGCTGTGGTGGCATGAATATCCCGCTTGTTGCGGAAAGCCTCGATCATCGTTTCATCTTTGGCAAAAGAAGCGGCTATTCTCAATTCAATCTGTGAATAGTCAGCCGACATGAACCTGAAATTTTTATCGCGAGGCACGAAAGCACTTCGTATCAGCCTGCCTTTCTCTGTGCGAATGGGAATATTCTGAAGGTTTGGATTATTAGAACTTAATCTTCCGGTGGCTGCAATAGCCTGTCGAAAATCGGAATGAATTCTGCCATCTGTTTTGCTTACCATCCTGGGCAGGGCATCGACATAGGTAGAGCGGAGTTTTTCATATTCACGAAACTCCAGAATCTTATTGGCGATGTCATGTTCTTCAGCGAGCTTTTGAAGTACATCTTCGCCTGTCGCATACTGTCCGGTTTTCGTCTTCTTTGCCTTGTCCACCAATTTCAGTCGGTCAAATAATATTTCGCCTAACTGTTTTGGTGATCCGATATTGAACTCCGCACCTGCCAGTTTGTAAATTTCACGCTGAACTTTCTCGCTGTCCTTTCGGAGCGATTCAGACATTGTGCTCAACACCGCTTCATCGACTTTGACGCCTTCAAATTCCATGGAGGCCAACACGGTCACAAGGGGTACCTCCACATCGCGCATCAACAACGAATGTCTGCGTTGTTCCAGTTCTTTCTGCAATTTCGGCTTCAACTGAAGAGCCACATCCGCCCTTTCCATTGCCTGATCCTGCTCACTCTTTTCAGTTTGAAGCTGGAATCCAAAAAACTGGTTGCAAATGACACTTAAATCATGGGATGCTTCAGGTTCAATGAGATAGTGCGCCAGCAGCGTGTCAAACAATGTTCCTTTCAGATCAATCCCTGCCTTTTTCAAGGCCAGTACAGAATATTTTATGTTATGACTGATCTTCCCGATTCGGGCATCCGTCAGCACCGGGATGAACATTTCCAGATTTTTTTCTTGTATAGGAACAAAAAATGCTTCGCCCGGTTGAGTGGCAAAGACAATTGCTTCCAATGCAAAGTCAAAAGTCTCTTCTCTATTGGTCACGACTTCGAATCCAAATTCCGATTTCGATTTCAGCTTTTCGAGAATTGAATTTCTTTCAGCCTCACTTTCAGCTACTATATAAGTTGTCTTTCCTGAAGCAACAGGTCCCTTGCCCTCCCCACTTACGGCAGGTGATCCGCCAAACATGGAGAGTTGCGAACCCCCGGCGGACGGTGAAGGTGAAAGGATTTCGGAAGTTGTGATGCCCGCTGTGGCAAAGGCCCGGCTTGCAAGGTTTTTAAATTCCAGCTCGTCAAAAATAGGAGTCAATACATCCTTATCCGGGCCCGTGTAGCGCAGTGCCTCCTCATCATAGGGAATGGGAACATCTGTAACGATGGTGGCGAGCTGCTTTGACAAGATGGCTTGTTCTCCAAATTCTTCCACTCGCTCTTTCAATTTGCCTTTCAATTCACCAGCATGTTTCACAACACCTTCAACCGACCCGAATTGTTTGAGCAAATCAGCAGCCGTCTTGGGCCCGACACCGGGAATACCTGGAATATTGTCAGAAGTGTCACCCTGCAGACCCAGCATATCAATCACTTGCGAAACATGGGCTATATCCCACTTCTCACATACTTCTTTGGGACCCAGTATATCCACTGCGTTGCCCATGTAGGCCGGTTTGTAAAGCCATATTTTCTCCTGTACGATCTGACCGAAATCCTTATCCGGCGTCATCATAAAAACCTCAAAACCATTGGCTGCTGCACGTATCGCCAGCGTACCAATGATGTCATCGGCTTCATATCCATCCATTTCCAGAATCGGAATATTAAATCCCCTGATAATTTTTTTTACCATGGGAATTCCTGTCTTGATGTCTTCAGGTGTTTCCTGGCGATGGGCTTTATATTCTTTGAAAATAGTATCGCGGAACGTCTTCGCTGCCGTGTCAAAAGCAACAGCTATATGAGACGGTTTCTGTTTTGAAAGTACCTCCATCAGTGTATTGGTAAACCCAAAGGGCACCGATGTATTCACGCCTTTCGAGTTGATTCTCGGATTTTTTGTGAATGCAAAATGAGCGCGGTAGATCAGGGCATAGGCATCGAGCAGAAATAATTTTTTATCAGCAGGCATAAACCACAAATTACCATTTTGAATTGTACGATTTCAACAACCTGCGAATTTATTATTAGCTTGAAATATGAATACCGCATCTGTCACGCTCCTGGAGAAATTCTATGAATGGGAAAAACGGATTCCAGATCAAACTTTTCTGAGGCAGCCAGTCAACGGACAGTGGATTGAATATTCTTTCAGAAAAACCGGAGATGAAATCCGCAGGGTTGCGGCTTATCTGAAAAGTCTGGGGCTTCCCCGGGGAAGCAAGATTGCGTTGCTCTCCAAAAATTGTGCGCACTGGATCATGGCCGACGTAGCCATCTGGATGGCAGGACATGTCTCTGTTCCTTTGTATCCAACATTGACTGCACCATCGATAAAACAAATTCTTGATCACAGTGAATCAAGCGTCATTTTTATAGGTAAACTGGATGATTATCCCGCTCAAAAGCAGGGCATCGGGGACAACCTGAAAATAATAAGTTTCCCCTTGTATGGAATTGAGGATGGAAAGCATTGGGATCACATCCTGCAAGAGCACCAACCCCTTACGGGGGAAATTATCCGGAACAAAGACGATCTGGCTACAATTTCCTATACTTCCGGGACCACCGGAATTCCAAAGGGTGTTATGTTCACTTTCGCTGCTGTCGGCAACGCTGCCTTGATCGCATTCCAAACCATTGATCGCGAAATCGGATTGCCAAAACATCCGAAGTTATTCTCTTATCTTCCTCTTTCACATATTGCCGAGCGCATGATTGTGGAAGCGGGTGGAATTTATTATGGCGCCCACATTTCGTTTGTCGAGTCCCTCGACGTTTTTGGAAAAAATCTCGCAGACACTCAGCCGGACATTTTCTTCGGTGTCCCCCGGATTTGGGCCCGATTCCATGAGAAACTCCTGGAAAAAATCCCACAAAAAAAGTTAAGCATCCTGTTGGCTATTCCCATAGTCAACGACATTCTACGACGCACTATCAAAAAAAATATGGGATTGCTTCGTGCGCTTAACGTTTCCGGTGCCGCACCCATTGCCATCCCGCTGTTGCATTGGTTTCGCTCACTGGGTATCATCATTCACGAGGTATACGGAATGACTGAAAACAGTGGTGTCTCTCACGTTAACCTGACTGATGAAAAAATCGGCACGGTTGGAAGACCGTGGCCAGGCGTGGAAATACAACTCAGTGAAGCAGGTGAAATTCTCACACGCCACAGCGGCATGATGTCAGGTTATTATAAAGCACCGGAAATGACAGCCGAAATTTTCACTACCGATGGTTTTATCAAAACCGGCGACAAGGGAAGCGTTGATGCAGACGGGTTCATGACCATTACCGGGCGCATCAAGGATCTTTTCAAGACGGATAAAGGGAAATATGTAGCCCCTGGTCCTATTGAAACTAAACTCCTGGCCAACGCGGATATAGAACAAGTTTGTGTAGTGGGTATGGGAATCCCTCAACCCATCGCATTAATGGTATTGTCATCCTCAGGGAAATCAAAATCGCGCGAAGCCATTATTGAAAGTCTCAGTCACTCACTTACTGAAGTCAATGAAAAACTCGAATCCTATGAAAAATTGGAGACTGCAGTGGTGATGAGGAATACGTGGACAGTGGAAAATGGACTTATGACGCCCACATTAAAAGTAAAACGCAATGAGGTCGAGAAAATTCATCTGCCCCGCTATTCGAAATGGTACCATGAAAAAGGCCTTGTGGTATGGGAATAAAAAAGGCCCTATAGCGTGTACTACAGGGCCCTTTGATTCTATTTCAGTCTCGTTTTAAAAAAATCAACCGAGTTCTTGTAGGCATCTTCAGTGGCATCTTTATCGAAAATGGGGTTGCTGGGATTGGCAAAACCATGATCCGCATCATACTTTTTAACAGTAAGATTTTTTCCCGCTGCTTTCATATTACCTTCAAATTTAGTGATGACATCCTGATTGATCCGCTTGTCCTTGGCCGCGAAGATGTTCAACACATCGCAATTAAGGGTTTTTAATTTCTCCACATTATCTTCGGGCATTCCATAATACATAACACAGGCAGCAGCTTGGTTAGCTGCAATCAATGATGCCTGTAGGGATAATCCTCCTCCAAAACACCAACCGATCGTGCCGATTTTTGCCTTGCTGCCGGCATAGGCTATCGCACCTTTAATGATCGACTCACCTCTTGTCATCTTAAATTCTTGCATCATCTTCCCAGCTTCCTGTCGGTCGGCCGTCACTTTTCCGTCGTACATATCCACTGCCAGCACATTTACATTACCCAAATCCTGGTACAGCATCTCAGCCTGACGTTTGATATTATCATTCAATCCCCACCATTCCTGGAATACCAAAATCCAGTTATTGCCTTTCTTTTTTGCTGCAATAAAAAAACCGTTGGCTTCAACGCCATCGGGAGTTTTGAATTTGATCATTTCCCCGCCTTCCTCGCTTACGTGCGTGTATTCAAGCGGAGTTTGATGTTCATTGTTGAAATCCTTGATGGAAGCAAACATGGCAAATTTCTCAATTGCCGGAGTATGACATTGTGTGATCTCTTGTGTGAAGCCACTCGATGTCAGCAATACCGCAGCGGTAAAAGCAATCAATCGTTTCATAAAATTTTCAGGTTTAGTTTCAATACAAACAGAAAGGCTAACAGATTGTTTTTATTCTTTCCACTCGCCGCGAATAACGCGGTCGAATGTTATAAAATCCGTGT
Organism: Cyclobacteriaceae bacterium; assembly: GCA_035438035.1. Lineage (GTDB taxonomy): Bacteria > Bacteroidota > Bacteroidia > Cytophagales > Cyclobacteriaceae > ELB16-189. The sequence continues at coordinate 6,778 of DAOMZK010000018.1, forward strand.
TGATGGCTTCAAATCCCCTTTCACGCAACAGTAATGCAATTTGTGCCCGGTGATACGTTGAGTGATTGACGAGGTGAATCATAATCGATTCAACATTATTGGTATAACTATCCCCAACGTAATTCTTGTAAGTCAATTCCCGGTTGAAGTTTTCATTCTCTCCGACAAACTCCAGCCACAACTTGCCCGATTCCTCTGACATTTTTTCCAATTGCTCAAATGAATAGTCACCCCATAACTTATAATCGGGTGCAGGCAAACCTTTAATCCTGAATAGCCACAGAAATTGAGCTGCCAGATAATGTCCCAGCAGGGATAGAATTTTTTCATCGCGCACATGTTGCTTCCGTAGTGTGGCCAATACACGATCGTTGGCCCAACTATTAAATTGATAAAGCTTTTGAAAATAAGACTTCATACCGGAAGTATTATGATGGGGATGGCCGACGAGAGCCTGAAAATAGCCTATTTGGACGTGCGCTGCAACCCTTCTTCTGCCTCCTTCAGTTTACTGTCCATGGACAGCGCAGTTTTATACAACTTCTGTGCGTCAGCCTTCTGCCCGCGCTTCTCATAAATCTGTGCCAGTCTCATGTTCGCCCCTGCAATTGAAGGTTCATTCTGTTTGGGCGAGTATGTAAGGTATTTCCTGAGGCACTCCTCTCCACGCTCCAGTTTCATTCCGGAAACAGCACTGGTTTTCCCAATTTGATACAGTAGTCCCATATCGGATGGATTTTTCTTCACCAGTTCTTCGTACAGGGCAAACGCTTTATCAAACTGCTTCTGATTGACATAAAAATTGGAAAGGACAGGCATAAAAGCTGGATCAACCTTTACCATTTCAAGGTATTCCATTTCGGCTTCAGCGAATTTCTTATCCTTGGTCATTACAATTCCCATGGCACGATGGCCTTGTGCCGGATTGATGGCTTTGATTTGATTGGCCATCTCCCTGGCTTTCTCAAAACTTCCTCCCATAAATCCGGGAGCTTGTGTATAATACTGAATCAATGAAAACCGGGCATCAAGATTTTTTGCATCCAGTGCGATTGCCTTCTCCCAGGCACTTTTCATTTTTGGCGCAAGCATACCTTGCTTTAACACCCCGGCATTCTGGGCAATGGCGCCATACGCATTGCCAAGCCAATTGTGGTAATCCGCTATTTTATCATTGGCTTCCGTTGCCTGTTCAAAAAATTCGGCTGACTCATCATATTTTTTCTGGTCATAGGCAATGCGGCCGAGTAAGTACCGCGCTGCAGCATAATCTTTACTGGCTTCTTCGATCTTATTCAGCAAAGGTATTGCTTCATCGTATTTCCTTGAATCAAAAAGGTCTTTCGCTTTTTCAACAGGGGGCTGAGCATTCGCGGCCAATGATAAAACACACAATAAAAGGATGATCCAGCGCATGGTGAATAACTTTTCTATAAAGACTGAAAAAAGTCTTCCAGGGTTGTCAATATTAATTTTTTTTCAACAAAATCTGCGACCAGGGCATGAAAAAGCAGTTGAATAGCGTTTGGTCAGCAGGTTGTTTGTGTAATTTCAACTCTTAATTCAATGTGCATGAAGTTGTTCGTCATTCTGTTGCTGACGCTCGGATCTTTTCAATTTGCCCTTGGCCAGGTGACTGGAAAAATGTTCCCCGCTATGACTGCCGAGACAGTTGAGGATCGGAAGGTGAATCTTCCGGATGATGTAAAGGGCAAATACACGCTACTGGGATTGGCGTATTCTAAAAAATCAGAGGATGAACTCAACACCTGGTTTGAACCTGTCTTCTCCAAGTTTGTGCAGAAAGCCGGAGGATTACTGGCCGGTATGGGTTATGATGTAAATGTGTTTTTCGTCCCCATGTTTACTGGGATCAATGCTGCAGCAACCGGAACAGCCAAGAAAAAGGCAATTAAAAATGTAAATCCCCAGTTGCTGCCTTATATTTTGTTTTACAAAGGTGAACTTAAAGCCTACAAAGAAGCGCTTGATTTTGAGCGCCGTGATATTCCATACTTTTTTGTTCTTGATCCTTCAGGCAAAATTGTTTACGCTACATCCGGTGCCTATAATGATGAAAAAATGGATGCGGTGGAAAGTGCCATTGAATAAATAGCCCATTCACTGACAGTCAGGTTTTTTCCTAACTTGATTTGAAATTACTTCACTATGAGCATTCTGATTGCATTGGCCCTTGCGCTCGCTCCGGGTGCTTGTATTATTGTCTACATCTATGCTAAAGACAAACATGAAAAGGAACCGATTCGATTGTTGATACTCAGTTTTATTTTTGGAATGATCAGCGTCTTTATAACCTTATTAATCAGTTGGCCGCTGGACATACTGATCCCGATTGATGAACAGGATTTAACTGAGCAGGCTGTGCATGCATTCTTCCTCGTGGCCCTGGTGGAAGAATTCAGTAAATTTATTTATGTACGTGGGATTCTTTACAGGGATAAAAATTTCAATGAGCCTTTTGATGGCATAGTATATTCTGTCATGGTGGGAATGGGCTTCGCCACTTTTGAGAATATCATGTATGTGAGTTCCGGCGGCATCAGCGTGGCGCTGACACGGATGTTTACAGCTGTGCCTGCGCACGCCACTTTTGCGGTGCTAATGGGATATTACCTGGGGAAAGCCAAATTTGAACATCGACGGGCATACATGGCGATATATGGACTTCTTTCTGCAGCATTGTTTCATGGCTTGTATGACTATTTCTGGTTCATCTCATTTGTCCCCGGAATTTGGGCTGGTGCCATCATCTCACTTGTTGCCGCATTTATTCTATCACGCAAGGCCATTCGAATACACCAGGAAGCTTCTCCGTTCAAGCCAGCGATACCGCCCGCCGAAACTTTGCCCATGAATTCATAGTTCACCCTAAAATAAAAAACCCCGGCATTTCCGGGGTTGATATTTAATTTTCGTGGCTGTTATTTCGGTATCACTGTTGTGGGCACGGGTGTGACACCCATCTTTTTTAATACCAGATCGGAAATGTTATACTTTTCATCATTGTATAACAAGACATCACCACCGCCCACAACCTGTGGGTTGATGATGAAAGTGTAGCCGTTTTCCTTTGCCACATCTTCAACCGCTTTGCTCACTTTGGCAAAAACAGGCTCCATCAGGTCGGCTTGTTTTTTCTGCAAGGAAGTCTGTGCATCCTGTTGAAACTTCTGTATGTTCTCCTGAAGTTGTGTCAACTCTGCTTCCTTATCCCTGCGAACGGCATCAACCATAGTTGCTGCACTTGCCTGGTATGCTTTGAGTTTGGTTTCGTACTCAGTGTATTTTGCTTTTAACTGCGCCTGGAGTTGATCGCTATGAGTCTTCAGCTCATTGTCGATTTTCTTGTACTCAGGCATTTGACTAAAAATGTAGTCCCAGTCTGCATAGCCTATTTTCTGCACAGCGGGTTGTGTCCCGGTCTGGGCAAAAGCCGCCGTTGAGAAAATGGTTAATAGAAGGATCAATACGGTTCTCATGTTCAGTTTATTTATTTGATTTTATCATTTGGGTCACCTAAGCCAAGTTCTTCCAGGACAAAGTCAGTATAGTCATGGCGGGGATCCGTGTAGATCATTACCAATTCCGAGGACTTGTCAAAAATGATGGCTAACCTGTTCTGTTTAGCCACTTTCTCGACAGCCTCAAAGACCTTATCCTGCAAAGGTTTAATCAATTCCTGTTTTTTCAAAAAAAATAGTCCTCCAAATCCAAAAACTTTCCTTTGGTATTCTTTTAGTTCAGCCTCTTTGGTGTGAATGGCGGTCATGCGCTCTGCTTTCATTTCTTCAGTTAATAACACTTCCTCCGCTTTTAATGACGCATACAGGGCCTCCACATTTCTTGACATATCTTCCACTTCCTTTTGCCATCCACTCGAAAGCTGATCGATTTCGCTTTGGGCTTTCGCGTATTCCGGCATTTTACTCAAAATGAAGTTCGTGTCAATGTATCCGAACTTCTGAGCATTGGCAAAATTCAGGCCGAATAGTGCAATAAGCCCAATTATGGCTAAATACCTCATTTTTTAACGTATTTGCTGACCAATTGTAAAATGGAACTGGGCACCACTGATGGCATTTGCATTTTCAACTTTATCAAATCCATAAGCCCAGTTAAGACCAATCAAACCAAACGCCGGCATAAATATCCTCGCGCCAAATCCGGCAGACCGGTATGAATTAAACGGATTAAACTCATAATAATTATTCCAGTTACCCCCTGCCTCACCAAAAGCCAACGCATAAATCGTAGCCGATTGGCCGGTTGTAATGGGATAACGCAGTTCCATTACAAATTTATCATATACAATTCCGCCTTCAATTCCATTCGAGCTTTGGGTATTCCTGAGGGCATATAAAGGAGGGGTGATGATATTGTCCACATATCCGCGCAAGCCCACAATTTCCTGGCCCAACACATAGGAGTTGAACCCACCCGCCAGGCCGGCTCCTCCCATAAAGAATCTTTCAAACGGACCGGGACCGAGGTCCTTGTTGTATGTACCGATGAACCCAAAGTGGGCGCGGGTTTCAAGAACAAGACTTCTTCCGGTAGGTTTGTTGCTGCCAATGAGTTTCAAATAAAATTTTGAATCGAACATCACTTTGAAGAGCTCGAGCCACTTGTATCTTTCATTAATATCATTCACATAACTCGGATCGCGCCACAATGAATACGGTGGCGTAAGCGCGAGGCTCAATGATACGGTGGATCCCTGTGTGGGGAACATGGGACTGTCTATGCTGTTCCTCGCGAGCGTGGTGGTGAACATTATAGAATTTGTTGTTCCAATGGGAGGCAGCGCAGTTGAGCCTACGAGATAATTTCTGTAATCATAGACCAGGAATGACAACGCGTTAGTAAGTGTAAAATAATTATCAGGCCATTCCAACCGCCGTCCCAATGAAAGCGTGATACCACTTTGCTGCAAGGAGAAGTCGTCGGTGAATTCATAGTTGCTGTTTGGCCTCCGGGAGATGGAGTGGTTCAGGCTTACAGTAAATGAATTCGGTTTGCGTCCACCCAACCATGGTTCTGTAAATGCGAGTGTGTAGCTCTGAAATGATTTTCCATTGGCTTGCGCCTGGATTGAAAGTCGCTGACCATCACCTACAGGGAGAGGTCTCCATTTGTCCGGATGGGTGACGTTGCGCATGCTGAAATTGTTAAAAGTCAATCCCTCCGTTCCAACAAATCCATAATATCCTCCCCAGCCTCCGGAAAGCTGGATCTGGTCATTGGATTGTTCCTGAAGCTTCCACTCAATGTCCACGGTCCCGGCTGCAGGATTGGGCCGCACATCCGGTTCAACCTTTTGCGGATTGAAGTATCCCATGGATGAAAGCATTTGCTGTGTACGGATTATATCGGCCCTTCTGAATTTTTGTCCGGGCACTGTACTGAGTTCCCGGCGGATAACATGGTCACTGGTTCTTTCATTTCCGCTGATCATGATACGATCAATCGTTGCCTGCTCACCTTCAAAAATCCTCATCTCAATATCAATTGAGTCTCCTGCAATGGCCACTTCAACAGGGGTGACGCGGAAAAATAAGTATCCGTCATCCATATACAACCCTCCGATATCAGCGCCTCCCTTGGGATTGAATGCTATTTTCTTTTCTATCAACTCGTTGTTGTACACATCCCCTTTCTTCACATCCAGGATTTTGTTCAGGGTTGCAGCAGTATGAATGTAGTTACCCGTCCAGGTAATGTTTCGGAAATAGTATTTTCGACCTTCATACAATTTGATAATCACATCAATACTGTTGTCGCTGTGCCTGCGAATGGTGTCTGAAATCAGGTCGGCATCCCGGTAACCCTGGGTATTGTAATAATCTATCAATTTGAGCTTGTCTGCCTCAAATTCAGATCGAATGAACTTCGAACTGGACAGAAAATTCAATTTGATGTTGTTATTGATAAATGCTTTAACCTGTTTATTGGTGAGTTTCCGGCTGGAGTCCAGTGCTGCTTTGTAACGTCGTGGAGGCGTACTCATGAATGCACCAAGGATGGCACGGTGGATGGAAATCCGTGCATGCTCGTGCGTCTTTTTCATTTTAGACTTTAGTTGTGACTTCGCAATCTGGGAGTTGCCAACAAAGATCAGTTCGTGAATCTTGACTTTAGTTTTTAAGTCCACATTGATGCGAAGCCGCACGCCACCGCGGTTCAAAGTGTCTTTCTCCTGGTTGATTTTGACTTCGGTATTCAGGAATCCCTTTTTAGCAAAATACTTTTTCACCGAAAGTTCAGTGTTGCGGACGATCGCATCATTCACAATTTTGCCTTTGATCAGTTTTAGATCATCCTTCAAAGCTGTCTGCTTCGATTTATTGATTCCAGTAAAATAGAAATCAGTAAGTCGTGGACGTTCTGCCAGGTTAATAATCAGAAAAGCATTTTGACCTTCCACGCGGTCAACGCTAATGGTAACGTCGCCCACAAGACCGTGCTTCCAAAGTTTGCGAATGGCTGTAGCAATCTGATCACCCGGAATTTTTATCTTATCCCCGATCTTGAGGCCTGTCAGGGAAATCATTGCGTTTTTATCCAACACATTGAGGCCGGCGATATCTATTCCGGCAATGTAATATTCAGATGGACTGGCATAGTTCAGCGTAGCCTCACTAATCTGGGAAGGTTGCGTAGGCGTGGTCCCGCCTGTCTTCTCCCTGCTCTTTCGGAACTGTGCCTCACTCGAAAAAGCACACACAATCACCACCAACAATATAGAAATCCTTCTCATCAGGTATTCGGCTCTAACACTTTTCCAAATCTTCTTTCACGATGTTGATACGAATAGATGGCTTCATACAGGTCTTCCTTCCGGAAGTCGGGCCATAGGGTCTTCGTAATATAGAGTTCAGTGTAGGCAATTTGCCACAATAAAAAATTGCTCACGCGCAATTCACCACTTGTTCGGATTAATAATTCAGGATCAGGCACACCCGCCGTCTCCAGTAAATTGGCAAACATTTTCTCATCAATATCCTCAGGATGCAAAGCTCCCCGATGCGCTTCACCGGCAATCTTTCGCACGGCTTTCAATATTTCC